>JAEZDW010000141.1 GCA_023417955.1 Bacteroidota bacterium | reverse complement strand
GCCTCAGGTAGAATAACGTAGTCTTTGCCATCGGTGAGAACAAAAACTGACAGTTCAATGCCACTGAGGAATTCTTCAATAAGGACTTTGTTGCTTGCCTCTCCAAACTTATGGCTCAGCAGCATTTCGTCAAGTTCCGTTAATGCCTCTGCGTGCGTCTGACTGATCACTACGCCCTTACCGGCTGCAAGGCCATCGGCTTTTAGTACAACCGGAACCTGCAGAGCAGAAACGTACTGGCGCGCTTCGTCGATCTCGTCAGCAGTAAATGTTTTCGCTTTTGCCGTGGGAATCCCATGTCGCAGCATAAACTGCTTCGAAAAGTCCTTGCTGCCTTCCAGACGCGCTCCCGATTTCCCGGGGCCGATCAGAAGAATGGAGCGGAGTTCTTCCTTTGACTCAAAATAATCGCGAATTCCTTTTACTAAAGGGGCTTCAGGGCCTACAACGACCATCGAGACGTGTTTATCAAGGCAGAATTCGCCAAGCTGCTCGAAATCGTCGCTTTTTATGCCGACGTTTTCACCTACAAGACGGGTTCCGGCATTACCCGGAGCGATGTACAGCTTCTCACAGCTTTGGCTTTGCCGGATCTTCCAGGCGAAAGCGTGCTCCCGGCCTCCATTGCCTACGACAAGTATGTTCATTAAAAGAATTCGAAAAATAAATTCCAAAGATAATTTTCTATTCCATTAAATAAAATCGGGCGGGTTCCAGCAAAAAGGCCCGGGTCAGTGCCCGGGCCTTGCGTAAATTGTGGTTATCTGAATCTAGTTCGCGTATTCAGACAGGAACTTGATACGCATAAGGCGAATCTCCTCTTCGGAATAATCGGCGATGCTGTCGTCCCGGAGGGCCTCTTCAAGGCTGTCGGACTCCGCATTCATGAAGTAATCATGGATATCGTCCTGTTTATGGCCGTCGAGCACCTGGTCGATGTAGTAGTTCAAATTGAGTTTTGTGCCGGAATAACAAATATTCTCAATTTCAGTAAGCAGGTCCTCGAAAGACAAATTGATTGATTCAGCAATCTCTTCGAGGTCGACCTTGCGATCAATTTGCTGGATAATAAAAATCTTTGTCTTCGATTTATTTACGGAAGACTTAACAACAACATCGTTCGCTGTTTCGATGTCGTTTTCTTCCACATATTCTTTAATGGTTTCGATGAATTCTTTTCCGAATTTATTCACCTTACCCATACCCACACCGTTAACCTGCGCGAGTTCCTCACGCGACGTCGGATATGTTGTCGCCATTTCCTCAAGCGACGGGTCCTGGAAGATTACATACGGTGGAAGACTCTTCTCCTTCGCAATCTTCTTGCGAAGGTTTTTCAGGATTTCGAAAAGCTTATCATCGTATGATTTGGAAACTACCTGCCTTTCCGTTGACTCTTCTTCTTCTTCAATATCTGTAGTGAAGTCATGATCTCTTGAGAGTTCAACCAGATACGGCTTCTTCAGAAACTCGGATCCTTTGCGCGACACTCTCAACGCACCGATGTTGTCGATGTCTTTTTCGAGGAATTGATAGATAAGTGCCTGCCGGATAACCGACTTCCAATAGTCTGCATCCTGATCAGACCCCTTCCCGAATACGGGCAGGTCAAAGTGACCATAACTCTTCACATATTCATCCTCGATACCGCGGATAACATGGACGAGATGGTTAAGGCCGAATCTTCCGTTAGTAAGCTTAACCGTCCGGAGGACAAGCGAAATCGCTTCGGTACCGTCGAAACGTTCGCGCGGATGCACACAGTTATCGCACATGCCGCAATTCTCCTGGTTGTATTCTTCGCCAAAGTAGTGAAGCAGTTGACGTCTGCGGCATACCGGTGACTCGGCATAGTATTCCATTTCCTGCAAAAGGATACGCGCATTCTCACGTTCCTGCACCGGCTTGTCTTTATTAAACTTCTCAAGTTTATTCAGGTCGTTGTGACTGTAGAACATGAGGCAAATGCCTTCAAGTCCGTCGCGACCTGCGCGGCCTGTTTCTTGATAGTAACCTTCGAGTGACTTCGGAACATCATAGTGTACTACGAAGCGCACATCGGGTTTATCAATACCCATCCCAAAAGCTATCGTCGCAACGATGATGTCAACCTCTTCGTTGAGGAAATCATCCTGATTCTTCATGCGAACATCGGGATCGAGCCCTGCGTGATAAGGTGCAGCCTTGAATCCGTTCACGTTAAGAAGTCGCGCTATTTCCTCAACCTTCTTACGGCTGAGGCAGTAAATCACACCAGACTTACCCTTGTGTTCCTTGAGGAACCTAATGAGTTGTTTCTTCGTCTCCTTCTTTGGTCTGACCTCGTAATAAAGATTCTTACGATTGAATGACGAGATGAAAACGTCGGCTTCCTCCATCTGGAGGTTTTTTTGAATATCGAGCTGAACCTTCGGTGTTGCAGTGGCGGTTAGCGCGATCACAGGCATGTCACCAAGATTCTGGATCATGGTTTTAATGCGCCGGTACTCAGGCCTGAAGTCGTGGCCCCATTCGGAAATACAGTGAGCTTCATCTATGGCAACGAAGGAAACGTTAACCTTCTTCAGAAATTCTATTGTCTCTTCCTTGTTCAGTGACTCAGGAGCAACATAAAGCAATTTCACATTGCCATTCATGCAATCCTTCTTAAGGCGCGTGATTTCACCCTTGCTCAACGTTGAGTTGAGGAAGCGCGCATTCACACCGTAAGCATTCATCTGATCAACCTGATTCTTCATGAGCGCGATCAGCGGAGAGATCACTATGGCAAGACCATCGCGCACCATGGCAGGAAGCTGGTAG
Organism: Bacteroidota bacterium; assembly: GCA_023417955.1. Taxonomy (GTDB): domain Bacteria; phylum Bacteroidota; class Bacteroidia; order Cytophagales; family Cyclobacteriaceae; genus Ohtaekwangia. The sequence continues at coordinate 22,090 of JAEZDW010000141.1, read as the reverse complement.
CACAAAGATTTCCCAGCCCCTGTGGGCATTATCACAAACGTATTGTTCCCTTCCAACAGATTCCGAATGATAGCCTCCTGGTTACCACGGAACTGACTGTATCCGAATATCTCTTTCAAACGCTCCTTCAGAGCATCTTTCTCTTCTACCAACATCTTATTTGTTTCGAAAAAAACCTAATTATATATCTTTGTGTTCCCAACAAAGCTAATTTTCAAAAGGCATTGAATTTAGTAAAAAATATCAAAAAAATTGCACAGGCTGTATTATTAAATGAAGCTCGCGCAATTGAGAATTTGTCCAATCTTATCGATGACAACTTCGAAGCTTGTGTCAACGAAATTTATTCTGCAAAGGGCCGTGTTGTCATTACAGGCATCGGCAAAAGCGCGATTATTGCAAATAAAATAGTTGCCACGTTGAACTCGACCGGCACGCCTGCATTGTTCATGCATGCGGCCGACGCCATCCATGGTGATCTTGGAATGATTCAGAAGGATGACATTGTGATCTGCATTTCAAAGAGCGGTAATACTCCTGAGATCAAAGTTCTCGTTCCGTTACTCAAACGCAGAGGATCAAAGCTTGTTGCTTTAATATCAAACACAAATTCATACCTCGCGAAGCAAGCCGATTTCGTGCTCAATGCAACGATTGCGGAAGAAGCGTGTCCACTCAACCTCGCGCCAACTACCAGCACTACCGCGCACCTCGCACTAGGCGATGCACTCGCCGTATGCCTGCTTGAAAAGCGTAACTTCTCCTCACAGGATTTCGCCGAATACCATCCGGGCGGCGCACTCGGAAAGCAACTTTATTTGAAAGTTTCTGACATATACTTGCAAAATCAACTTCCTTGTGTAACGTTGGATACGCTTGTTACTGAGGCAATCCTCGAAATCTCGGGCAAACGTCTCGGATGTACGGCTGTTATTGACAACAATGGTGAAATGGCCGGCATCATTACTGACGGTGACCTTAGAAGAATGCTTCAGAAAAACATTAATATTGGGAATCTCAAAGCTGCCGACATCATGACGATAAACCCAAAAAGCATTCAAAAAGATGAATATGCTGTTAAAGCCCTTCATATCATGCAGGAAAACAATATCACCCAGCTTCCTGTAATGGATGGCAGCAAGATCGTAGGCTTTGTCCATCTCCATGACCTTCTTAAGGAAGGCATTGTATAAAACATTTTCGCCATTAAAGCTCGCCTCAGGCGGTTTAAGCTGATGAACAACAATTTGTATGTCGTACTAATGGCCGGAGGCGTAGGCGTTCGCTTTTGGCCTTACAGCCGGAATTCAAAACCAAAACAATTTCTCGACGTCTTGGGTACAGGGAAAACCCTGCTGCAGTCAACGTTTGATCGCTTTGTGGCACTTTGTCCGCTCGAAAACATATTCGTTGTCACGCATGAAGAACACGCCGACCTCGTCCAGGAGCAGCTCCCGATGCTCGACAGCAAACAGATCCTGAGGGAACCGATGCGGAAAAACACCGCCGCCTGCATTGCATATGCAAGTTATGTGATCGCTGGCCGCAATCCGGAGGCTATCATGTTGGTATCGCCGGCCGACCACCTTATCCTCAAGGAGTCTGAGTTTCACGAGGTTATCCGGAAAGCCGCCGAACAAGCCAAGAGCCAGGACAAACTCATTACACTCGGCATCAATCCTACGCGCCCCGAAACGGGCTATGGATACATCCAATATCATACAGAAAAGAGCTTTGTGAAAAAGGTGAAAACATTCACCGAAAAGCCCGAATTATCGCTCGCAAAGAAATTCCTGGAAAGTGGCGATTTCGTATGGAACTCCGGCATTTTCATCTGGGGTGTGCAGGCAATTCTGCGCGCAATGCATGAATACCTGCCCGAAATGACAGAAGTCTTTGACGAGATCAAAGGGAAACTTGGCACTTCCGACGAACGCGAAGCGATCCATATCGCCTACCCTCAATGCAAGAGCATCTCTATCGACTACGGTGTGATGGAAAAGGCAAAAAACGTATACGTATGCCTGGGCAATTTTACCTGGTCTGACCTGGGGTCGTGGGGCTCAATTCACGATATCTCTGCAAAGGACGAGAACAACAACGTTGTCGCAGCCAACGCGCTGACGTATGAAACCCGCAATTGCATGATAAAAGGCTCGCCTGATAAACTGGTCGTTGTACAGGGTCTTAACGGTTACCTTGTCGGTGAATTTGGAAATGTGATCATTGTGTGCGAAAAGGACAAGGAAGAACTGTTCCGCAGGTTCGTAAACGATGTGAAGGCACGACCAAATTCTACCGAATTCGTTTAGCAGGACCCCGCCACCGCGGTTACTTTTCCGCTGCCGATGTAATACTTTTGCGTTCGCACCAATCCTATGATAGCATTTCTTAGAGGGAAACTCGTACACCGTGAACCGACACACGTCGTCATCGAAGTGAACGGCGTTGGATATCACGTTCATATTTCACTCCAGACGTTTTCCGCCGTTAAAGAGCAGGAGAATGTTTTTCTTTTTACGCACCTTGCGATCCGCGAAGACGCCCACATCCTCTTCGGATTCGCGTCTGAAGGCGAAAAGCGACTTTTCCAACAACTGACTTCCGTTAACGGGGTTGGCCCAAGTACCGCGATCGTCATGTTGTCGTACATGAATGAAAGCGAACTTAAGTCCGCCATTGTCCGCGAAGACGCAGTTGCCCTTCAATCCATTAAGGGAATCGGAGGCAAAACTGCCCAGCGAGTTATCATTGAATTGAAGGACAAACTAAAAAAAGAAAGCTGGGAAGAGAGTCAACCCTCAATTTCACAAGGGGGTTACAATACTGTCAGAAAAGAGGCGTTATCTGCTTTACTCACCCTGGGTTTACCAAAAGCGGTGGCAGAGAAAAGTATAGATGCCGTTCTTAAAAAATCAGGAAATACTGTTACCTTGGAGGATTTGGTTAAACAAGCGCTCAAGAATGCGTAGTGTCCTGCCAGGCCACACAGCAGGCTATCTGATTTCTTTCTGACAGGTGCTTATGAACTCAATTGATAAGGGTCGTTTAAACAGCGTTTAATTGAGGTTTTTCAAACGGAAGATTACCCACAACCTTAACCTAAGTCATAGCCTGTTTCTATGGCTTTGCTGCCTCATTACGCCTTCTGCAATTCTTGCCCAACAACAAGATTCGACTCGCCTTCCGTCAGATACAACCACCGTTGATCAACCGTACAGCCCTACTCGCAGGCCGACGTTCAGACCTTCCGATCGCTATGGTGATCCATTCTCCAACACCACAACGGAATCACCACTGTTCCTGAAAAATCCTTCACGGATGACACTCGACGTCGAGATCGACACCGCCGGAAATTATACGATATATGAAAAGATCGGTGATCTCAACTATCGTCCCGCCTCAAGTATGTCGTTCGAGGAATATAAACAATACCAGGACCGGCAGATTCTCAAAGATTACTGGAAATCACGCGCCCGCGCACAGGACGGAGAAAGCGCCGTAAGCTCGCGCGGGGTAATTCCCAAAATATACATCAGCCCTGTGCTGGATCGCATATTCGGTGGAAGCTACGTAGAACTCGTGCCACGCGGATTCGTGAGTCTGGATTTCGGCGGCCGATTTGAAAAGATCAACAACCCGTCGATGCAGATTCGCCAGCAACGGAATGGAGGCTTTGAATTTGACCAGCAGATAAACCTGAGCGTGATTGGAAAAGTCGGTGAGAAACTGCAGGTGATGGCAAACTTTGACAACAACAATTCCTTCGATTTTCAAAACAACATGAAAGTCGAGTACACCGGCTTCTAAGAGGACATTCTGCAAAAACTGGAAATTGGTAACGTAAGTCTTCCCCTCAACAACACCTTAATCCAGGGCGCGCAAAACCTTTTTGGTATTAAGGCACAGTTGCAATTCGGAAAGCTCAACGTTACGACTATTGCTACAACACAGCGCGGTAAAACATCATCCATCAGCCTCGGCGGCGGCGGACCCGGTGGATCCGGGCAAGGCCGGCCATTCGAACTCATCGCCTCGCAGTACGATGAAAACCGCCACTTCTTCCTGGGTCATTTCTTCCGCGATAACTTTGAACGGTGGACAGCTCACACACCTCAGATTACATCCGGTGTAAATATCATGCGGGTCGAGGTTTATATCCTGAACCGAAACAATGACACCCAGACGCTGCGAAACATTGTCGGGTTGATGGATCTGGGCGAACCCAGGCGAATCCACAACTCCGGGGTTACCAGCAACGGTGGAAGCGCAGCTGACAACCTGGCAAACACCTTAAACTTCGCGAGCGGTCTTCTCGCCGGTGTTTCCCGCAACGTAGACGGAATCAACAACGAACTTACAAACCGTGGCCTCACTTCGGGGGTCGATTTCGAAAAGATTACCGGAGCGCGCAAACTTAACTCAACTGAATTCACCTTCCATCCTCACCTTGGTTATATCACGCTGACACGCAAACTGCAGAATGACGAAGCTATTGCCGTTGCCTACGAATACACCTACCGTGGCGAGTTGTACAAGGTCGGAGAACTCACCGAGGATTATGCAACACTCGACCGAAGTGAAGACGAAGTCGTTTTCCTGAAACTCTTACGGCAGCGTAACCTTTCCACATATCTGAAAATGCCAACGTGGGACCTGATGATGAAGAACGTTTACAGTCTCGGCGTCAATCAGCTCACGAACGAAGGGTTCCAGCTGCGCGTGATTTACAAAGACGACGCATCCGGAACAGATCAACCCCAACTTCAGGAACCCGTATTTCAGGACAAACCTCTCATAGAATTGTTTGGACTGGATCGATTGAACACGGTGAATGACCCATATCCGGATGGCAACTTTGACTACGTTGAAGGCATTACCGTTAACTCGGCCAATGGTCTCATTATATTTCCCTTCCTGGAACCGTTTGGAAGAACACTCCGCGACAGACTGGGAGGCAACCCCGTGCTTATACGCAAATACGCGTACGACACCCTGTACCGTACAACAAAAGCAGAAGCAGAGCTCTTTGCGACCAAGAACAAATTCTGGCTGAAAGGATTTTATTCGTCAGCAGGCGGATCAGCAAAAGAGATCATGGTACCCGGCTTTGGTCTGGCACAAGGTTCCGTCAAAGTATTTGCAGGCGGGCTCGCCCTGATGGAAGGTACCGACTTCGTTGTTGACTACACGTTCGGAAAGGTCACGATCCTGAATGACGCCATTCTGAATTCGGGAAAAGAAATCCAAGTCTCCTACGAACAGAATGATCCGTTTGCATTTCAAACCCGAAGTTTGCTTGGTACGCGTTTCGATTACAGGCTGAACGACGATATCAACTTTGGATCAACTTTCCTGTACTACAATGAGCGACCTGTAATCTCGCGAAATCAGATCGGTACCGAACCTGCACGTAATATGCAATACGGGCTTGACTTCAACATCAACAAGCAGAGCCGCATGCTCACAAAACTGGTTGATGCAATCCCGCTGATTCAGACCAAGGAACAATCCACGATTAATATTACCGGCGAGTTCGCTCAACTCCTGCCGGGGACGTCAAACGTCGTTGACGGCGAGGGCACCGCGTACATCGATGACTTTGAAAATTCGGCAACGCCATACTCGCTGATGAATCCGTTTAGCTGGAGACTCTCGTCCATACCGCAGAGCGCTGACGGGATTTACTACGGCCAGCCCGCGACTTATCCGGGAGGTGATGAATTGAGCAAAGGTTTCAGGCGCGCTAAACTCGCATGGTACAAGATTGACAATCAGCTTCTGCGCGACCGCGGAACTTACCTGCCTGACAATATCACCGACGAAGACAAGTTGAACCATTATGTACGCCTAATCGATTTCAATGAAATCTTTCCTCAAAAAACAGTGCAGCAGGTAGCGCTTCCTGAAGAAATTCTTGACCTGGCGTATTATCCACAGGAGCGCGGACCCTACAACTACAACGACAGACTTGACGGTGCCGGCAAACTTCCATTGAATGAAATCGAAAAAAACTGGGGTGGTATTACGTATCCCGTCCGAACAGAAGTCGATTTCGACAAGGCAAACATTGAATACATTGAATTCTGGATGCTCGATCCCTTCCTCGACGGAAAGTATGGCCTGCTTGATGAAGCGGGTAACCAGCGACCGAACACGAAAGGTGGAAAGGTAATCTTTCAACTCGGCGACATTTCAGAGGATGTTATCCCTGACGGTAAACACTTCTTTGAAAACGGTTTGCCGCCCGATGGTGTTTTCACTCCGGGAAAAGTTACGGAAACACCGTGGGGCTTTGTAACAAACCAGCAATACCTGACCAACGGGTTCGACAATACGCAGGCCGGATCACGACAAAATCAAGACGTCGGACTTGACGGAATCCCATCCGCGAAGGAAGCTGAAAAGTTCAGTGAATTCCTCAACAGTCTCTCTCCCGAATCACGCAATGCCGTATTGCGCGATCCCTCCGCCGACGATTACCGCCACTTCCTGGACGCATCCTATGACGCCGCGAATGCAAAAATTCTCGAGCGGTACAAGGACTATAACGGGATGGAGAACAACACGCCAACTGCATCCAACACGAGCGACATAGCCTACGCCAATTACCAGAATCCTGATAATGAAGATTTGAATGCCGATAACACACTCAGCGGCGATCTCGAAACGTACTATGAATACGATATTGATCTGCGGCCCGACAAACTCGCCGTTGGGCAGGAATACATCGTTGACAAACGTACTACAGATCCAACAAAAAACGGAGAGCGCGTTACATGGTACCTGTTCCGAATTCCAATACGCTCTTGGGAAAAACGCTTCGGTGATATTCAGGGATTCAAATCGGTGCGTTATACGAGGATGGTACTTACGGGATTCAGTGAACCCGTTGTACTCAGGCTTGCTAACTTCAGAATGGTAGGAAGCCGTTGGAGACGTTACACGGAAAGTTTACAGGAGGGTCTCCAAAAAGATCCGGAAACTGTTGTAGAAAACGTTACCGTCTCTGTAGTCAGTTATGAAGAGAACAACCAGGCCGATGTGGCTGGCAATAAATCAGCTTATCAGCTTCCTCCCGGATTCCTGCGCGACCGAAACGTTGCGGCGAGCAATTCTGCTCTGTTGAACGAGCAGTCCGTGCAGATGTGCGTAGACAACCTCGAAGATGGAGACGCGAGGGCGATGTATAAGAATCTTTCCATGGACCTGTTCAACTATGGACGAGTAAAAATGTTCCTGCACGCGAACAGCCACTCCAATGATGACGAACTGCACGCGTTTCTCAGGCTCGGAACAGATTTCGATCAAAACTATTATGAGATTGAAATCCCGCTAAAGATTTCCAAAGACCTTGCATCGCTTGACGCACGGGAAGTATGGCCTGAAGAAAATGAAATCGACCTCGCCTTTGATGAACTCTATGAACTGAAAGCACAACGCGACCGCGCGAACTATCCGCTTAGCGATCCATACCCGCGAACGCCAAAACAAGTTGGGCGTCACCTCATCCGTATTGTCGGAAGACCCGATCTCAGTTCAGTGCAGGTGGTGATGATCGGTGTCCGAAATCCGAGCACACCAGATCGAAGGTCGCACTCAGTGTGTATTTGGGCTAACGAATTACGCGTAACGGATTTCAATCGCACGGCGGGCTGGGCGGTAAATACAACACTCAGTGCCAAACTTGCAGACTTCGCTACCATAACAAGTGCGTTCCGTCATACTACCTTCGGATTCGGAAGTGTGAGTTCAAAAATCTTTGAGCGAACGCGCGAGGAGACAACGGCATATGATGTTGCAGCGAACATCAACGTCGACTAACTTATTCCGGGCGAACACGGTATAAAGATCCCGATGTTCGTCGGCTACGAGAACACGCTCATTACGCCACAGTATGACCCCGCAAACCCGGATATGAAAACCGATGTGATGCTGCATTCATTCGATGAATCGACACCGGAGGATCGGCGACGGCGGGACGACTATCTGAAACTGATCCAGGACAGGACTACCCGACGAAGTCTGAACTTCACCAATGTACGGAAGGTCAAGGTAAGGCCAGATCCAAAGACTCACCTATGGGATATTGAGAACTTTGCTTTCAGTTATTCGTTTAGCGAGGCCGTTCGGACAAGCTTTACCACCGCGCTCGGGTTGCAAAAAACCCAACGCGGTTCCATCTCATATCAGTTCAGTCCAAAGGCAACGGGCATAGAGCCGTTCAAGGAATCGCAGAAACTCAATTCACCATGGCTGAAAGTCATAAAGGATTTCAACCTGAATCTCATGCCGAGTAACATCGGGGTGCGTTTCGACCTTGAGCGATCATTTGGCAAGACGATCTATCGAAACTCGATTGGGAACGGAGAATTTTCCGAATCACGACCAAACTACCTCAAGTATTTTACATTCAATCGCCAATACAACCTGCGTTGGGATCTGACGCGAAGCCTGTCACTGGAGTACAATTCGCGCGTGAATGCCATCATCGACGAACCATACGGAGACATTAACACCAGAGAAAAGCGCGATACGGTCCTCAACAACCTGAAAAAATTCGGTCGCATGAAATACTTCGACCAAAGTGTCACCGCCAACTACAAACTTCCGTTAGACAAATTTCCCATAACGGATTGGATAGGGGCAGACTATCGTCACATGGTTACGTATTCCTGGAAAGCGGGACCCGTTAATCTGCCTGGTGCCCCGGTTACTATACCCGACAGTCTTGATTTCAAGAACACAATTCAAAACAGTCGTGAACGCAATTTTGCAGGTCGCCTTGACCTCGTAAAACTCTACAACAAGATCAGCTTCCTCAAGGAAATCAACACTCCTCCACCTCCGGCCAGAACTGGCGGTGCGCGTCCTCAGCCACAGCAACAACAACCGGATACAGTCAAAAAGGCAGGTATGCCAGCCGTTGTAAAGAATCTTTTCAAACTGATGATGTCCGTAAAATCCATCAACGGAACATACTCCATTGCAGAAGGAACAATACTGCCGGGATTCAATGTCACTCCGAAGTTTTTTGGCATGGATGAAACGTGGAGTTCACCCGGATGGAAATTCGTCCTCGGTGATCAGAATCCGGATATCCGCAAGCGCGCCGCACAGAACAACTGGCTTGTTAAGAAGGAGGAACTAAGTTCTCTGTTCACACAGGCACGAACAGAGAATTTAAACATCAGAGCCAATGTCGAACCTGCGCGTGATCTGAAAATTCAGTTGGACATAAAGAAGGAGACACAATCCAACTTCTCTGAAACATGGCGATGGGATGAAGACAACGATCAAAGCATCAACAACGGTTTCGACAGCTACACACCCTTCCGAAGCGGAAGCTACCGGATTTCGACAATCTCAATCAAGACCGCATTCGAAAAGTCGAACAGCGAACTTGAATCATCCGTCTTTGATACTTTTGAAAAGAATATCGACGTCGTGCGTGAGCGATTCCGTATTGAAAGCGGCGGACTAGATTACGACAAAGCGCAGGATGTGCTCGTCCCGGCATTCATCGCCGCCTACACCGGGAAGAACGCAGCTACGGTTTCGTTGAGTCCTTTCCCGAAGAACCCTGTTCCCAACTGGCGCGTTGACTATACGGGACTGTCAAAAATCCCGATCTTTAAAGACCTCTTTCAGTCGGTAACTATTTCGCACGCCTATCAAAGTATGTACGCTGTAAGCACCTACAGTAGTTCCGGCGACTTCTTCAAGAATCCTGATGCAGACCGCAGCAAGTTGGGTATGGACCGGCGCGTCGAAGATTACAATCGCACATACTTCGGTGAAATCGGATCCGATGGAAGGCTTATTCCGGTTTATGTTATTAGCTCCGTGATATTGTCCGAGCAATTTAACCCACTTGTCGGTGTCAACGTTCACACAAAAGGCCGGGTCACAGCAAACCTTCAGTACAAGACAAAACGCGACCTTGCGCTGACGGTAAGCAACGCCCAGATTACGGAACTCAACAGCAAAGACGTATCCTTCGAACTCGGATTCACCAAGAACAACATGAAACTGCCATTCAAGTCACAGGGAAGAACAGTCGTACTCAAGAACGACGTCACATTCAGACTGAATACCACGGTAGGAAACACAAAAACCATTCAGCGCAAGATTGAAGAGGACGACCAGGTAACAAACGGTAACATAAACTTCCAGCTTCGTCCAAATATCAGCTACACCGTAAATCAGAAGCTGATGCTGAAGATGTATTTCGAGCGGACTATCAACGAACCGCTGATCAGTATTTCATCCAGAAGAGCAACCACCCGGTTCGGTGTCGAAGTACGCTTTAGTCTGGCCCAATAAAATTCTATTTTCCTGAAGATCCCCCATCGAAAATTCGCCGTAGGGCCGAAAATCTGACTCATTAATGCCGGGTGGTGGCTTCATTGTTACCGTAACAATATTTCAGTTATTTTTGGACACTCAATTTCTAAACTGACCAAGTCCATGAACATTCCCGAAGGATTAAAGTACACCAAAGACCACGAATGGGTAAAAATCGAAGGTACCACTGCTACAGTAGGTATTACTGACTTCGCGCAAAGCGAGCTCGGCGATATCGTCTATGTGGATATCACAACGGTAGGCCAGGACATCGCAGAGCATGAGATCTTTGGAACGGTTGAAGCCGTAAAAACCGTCTCGGATCTTTACATGCCGGTTGCCGGCAAAGTGCTCGAAGTTAACCCCGCTCTCGACAAGAATCCTGAAAAGGTGAACGAAGATCCTTACGGTGATGGCTGGATGATCAAAGTGGAAATCTCCGGAGATAGTTCCACTCTGCTTACGGCCGAACAGTACAAGGAACTTATCGGAAAATAAATTCCTTATTTACCCTATAGGGTATTAACTAAGCTTACTTCATGATCGAACTGCCTGTCATTTCTCCTGAAGATCGGAAGCGCAAACCGAACTGGCTTCGCGTCAAGCTTCCTGTGGGTCCTGAATACGCCAAGGTTCGTCGACTGGTGGACGATCATAAACTGCATACAATCTGCGAAAGCGGTAACTGCCCCAACATGGGCGAATGCTGGGGCGCAGGGACTGCAACGTTCATGATCCTTGGCAATGTGTGTACGCGAAGCTGTACCTTTTGCGCTGTGGCAACCGGCAGGCCCACTGAGTATGACATCGATGAACCAAAGCGCGTCGCTGAAGCTATAAAGCTCATGGGCGTTAAACACGCCGTGATTACCTCTGTTAACCGGGATGAATTAAAAGATCGCGGTGCAGAAATATGGTACCAGACTGTCGTCGAAACCAAGAAACAAAGCCCCGAAACAACCATCGAAACCCTGATACCGGATACGAAAGGTAACTGGGACGCTTTGTACAGAATGATCGAGGGCGGCCAGGAAGTAGTGTCGCACAATATGGAGACCGTTGGCCGGCTATATCGAATGGTGCGACCTCAGGCAAAATACGATCGCAGCCTTGAACAAATCCGGAGAATTCGTGAGGCTGGCAAACGAACCAAGTCGGGCATCATGCTGGGCCTCGGTGAAACGAAAGAGGAAGTATTCAAGGCAATGGACGATCTCGTTGAAAATGGCCTGCTCATCCTTACACTCGGTCAATATCTACAGCCAACGAAGATGCACCTCGAAGTGGCTGAGTTTATTCATCCCGAGGTATTTGACATGTACCGTGAAGAAGGACTCAAACGCGGCCTTCGTTACGTCGAGTCCGGTCCGCTTGTCCGATCTTCGTATCATGCAGAGCGGCACGTGAACGTTCCGATAGACTGATCTCCGCCTCAATTTTCAAATCTCAGCATTTCACTATATTTTTGTGAAACCACCAGAACGTGCTGAGAAAATTTTTTCCACGCGATAAGAACTATATCCTTGAACAGGTTCAGTTGGACCTGGAATCAGACCTCCTTCAATATCTCGTCGACTTTGTAAAGGTTGAGTACCTGCTTCGCTGTAATCCGCTGGGACTATCTGACGATACGACCCTGAGGGTTCAGAACCACTCCGCCGACAACTACGAACAACTACACGAGTTCTATCTGATCCTGTCGGGTGTGTACAGATTTCTTTACTACAGTGACAATCAGCTTACGTTTATCTTCGACGGCCGTGACGACTACGACAAATACGCCGAAGAGTGGCCATCCACCTTCCGAAAATGGGCGAAGGAATTCTGCTGCCATGAAAACTTCATCCGCGCCGTGCTGGAGCTCACCGTCTTTTATCCCGATGACTACACGCCACAGATGGCAGGCTTGCGCATGAGCGCCTTTATTACTAAATGTTTTGAAGTCAAACTCGATCCGCAAAAAGGCCTTGTCAGAACAAAAGTGGCCTAGATTCCCGAAAACAATTCGAAGGACTCAAGGTATTTCGGTACGATAGCATTCCATCCAAATTTGTCGCGAATTGCCTGCGCATAGCGGTTGAGTTTCTCACCTTCGCCGTGAACACAAAACGTGAACTTCGGCTTGCCCCGAAAGTTGCTCATCCACCGAAATAACTCGGGCTTGTCCGCATGGCCGGAAAGCGATGTCATGAATTCAACCGTACACTTCACCGGCACGTCCTCGCCATAGATCCTTATTGTTGGTTCCCCCTCGAGGAGATTCCGGCCACGTGTGCCTTCTGCCTGATACCCGGAGATGAGAATCGTATCCTGCGGGTTCTTAAGCCGGTGAAACATATGATGCAATATTCGGCCGCCGGTCATCATGCCACTCGATGAAATGATTATCGCACGCCTTCGCAAGTCGTTTAACGTTTTCGAATGCTCGCCCGACTTCACAAAGACCAGCATATTGGTTTCAATGTCAGCGGCAAGATCTTTCGTGGTTACAGGAAGCCGGTGATAATCGGGATACTTATAAAACAGGTACGTCGCTGAAATCGCCATCGGGCTGTCGACGTAAACAGGCACATCGGGTATCACGTCATCCTGCATCAGCTTACGCAGGTGGTATAATAATGATTGTGTACGTCCAACCGCAAACGCTGGAATCAGGAGTATACCATCACGTTCGAACGCCGCCTTTACAATCCGCGCAAGGTCTGCTTCGGGACTAACTGCGGGGTTATCGGTATCGCCATACGTCGATTCAATAAACAGAACATCTGCATCGGTAACCGCGTATGGATCTCTCATCATTTGCTGGTCGTAACGGCCCAGGTCACCCGAGAACACAATCTTCTTTGTTTCGCGATCACCGCGTATTTCGATTTCCGTAATCGCAGAACCCAACAAATGGCCCGCCTCACGGAACACAACCTTCACGCGTTCATGAATAGAGAATTCATGATCAAGTTTAACAGTCTTGAAAAGCGGAAACGTGAGACGCGCGTCCTCTTCCGAATAAAGTGCCTGCGGATTCTCATGTTTTGAATAGCCTTTCTTTTTCGCGTATGCCGCCTCTTCTTCCTGTAGCTTTGCTGAATCAAGAAGCATAAGCTCCATTAATTCTGCAGTTGGGGGGGTACAAAAAATAGGACCGTTGTATCCTTCTTTTACGAGCTTTGGCAAATAACCGGAGTGGTCAATGTGCGCGTGACTTATGACGATCGCGTCAATGGTCCCGACGTCGACCGGAAAATCATCACGGTTTCTAAGGCGGAGTTCCTTCAATCCCTGGATAAGGCCGCAGTCGAAAAGGAAGCGGAAATCACCAATGGTAATCAGGTACCGTGAGCCGGTGACACTTTCCGCCCCGCCCAGAAACTTAACTTTAACGTCCATATTGCTAGCGTTGAATCTCGAAACTGGCGTATCCTTTTATGCTGCCTTCGCTGACGTCGCATTTTGAAACACGCGCTGCGGGAGGACCGTGTTTGCACCACGATACAAATTGCTCCAGCGCGCGTTCGTCTCCCTCCGCCTCCACAAATACAGATCCATCAGGCATGTTCATAACTCTGCCGTTAAGCTGCAGCGAACGTGCTACATCAGCTGCAGACGCACGGAAGAACACGCCCTGTACCCTTCCCGTCACGAGTATGCTCAGGTTCTTCTGCGACACGCACTAAATAATGTAGTCAGTACTTAAGAATGCTGACTCCCTGTTACGAATGATGTTTGCCATCATTTGTTTGTTCTTTTCCGTAGAACGCGTTGCCACCAGTGTGCGAATTGAAAATACGCGCAATGCATCGGCTACTGACAATGTGCCCTCTGCAGAATCTTTTCGTCCGTTGAACGGAAAGGTGTCCGGCCCGCGCTGACTTAGTGTGTTCAGGTTAATTCTTCCAACCTGGTTGACAAATGCATCCATAAGGTGCGCAACACGTTTGCTGTCCTGACCAAAAATACTGACCTGCTGGCCGTAATTTGAGTTGACAACATAACGTATTACCTCGTCGTCGTTTTCAAATGGGACGATAGGTACTACCGGACCAAATTGCTCTTCGTAGTAGAGCCGCATCTTGTCGTTCACCGGCGAAACCACAGCAGGATAGAAAAACGTTTCAGCATATTCACCTCCACCTTCATTCAAGACAGTTGCTCCGTGTTTTTTCGCATCTTCGACAAGTTCTTTCAGGTAATCAACCTTGCCTGGCTCCGGTAGCGGTGTCAGCGACACGCCGCTCTCCCATGGCATACCAGGTTTCAATTTGGCTACTGCAGCATTGAATCTTTCAACAAACGCATCCAGTATATCTTTGTGTACCAGCAGTATCTTAAGCGCAGTGCAGCGCTGTCCATTAAAGGAAAGACTGCCTGTGACACATTCGGAAACTGCATTCTCGAGATCAGCATCGGGAAGAATAATCGCCGGGTTCTTTGCATCAAGACCAAGAATTGATTTCAATCTATGCGGCTTTGGATGAAGTCTCTTCAAATCATTGGCACCCTTGTTTGTACCAATGAATGCAAACACGTCGATTCTTCCACTTTCCATCAGCGCCCCTACTGTCTCTCTGCCTTTTCCGTAAATGATGTTAATCACGCCGGGAGGAAAGCTCGTGCGAAACGCCTCGAGCAATGGTCGGACCAGGAGTACGCCGTACTTTGCCGGCTTGAACACAACGGTATTGCCCATGATGAGTGCAGGTATAAGGGTCGTGAAAGTTTCATTCAACGGATAGTTAAACGGTCCCATACATAATGATACCCCCAGAGGCACACGACGGATTTGGGCCATGAATCCCTGCTCTTCGACAAGCTTTGCAGAATTGCGATCAAGTTCTTTGTATGCGTGGATCGTGTCGCGGATATAATCGGCGGTGCGATCGAACTCCTTCTCAGAATCCTTGAGCGTCTTACCAATCTCCCACATAAGCAACTTCACAACCTCCTCACGTTTCGTGATCATCTCGGAAAGGAATTTCTCAACGTGTTCGATACGCGCCGTTACACTCAGCGTTGGCCAATAACCATGACCGAGATCGTACGCAGCAACAGCTGCGTCCAACGCCTCGAGAGATTCTTTGCTCGTAAGCAACGGCGTACTTCCGATAACTACTTGCTTAAGTGTTCCGTCCTTTCGAACGCAGACCGGACTTACTACCGGATTTAGTTTTCCATCCCACGTTCTTAATTCACCGTTTATGAGAAACTCGCGTTGTTCAATCGGAGCGCCTAGCCGGTATTGCTCGGGGATGGCATTCTCTTCAGGGAAAATATCAGTAACGGAGGGAGTCGTTAATGCATTCATTATAGTGGATAGGGTTTATTGGTGGTGTAATTTTTCCTCATTAACAATTGCGACGCCCGAAGAAGTTCCGATACGCGTGGCGCCTGCAGCAATCATGGCTCTGGCGGATGCTAATGTCTTGATGCCACCCGACGCTTTTATGCCTACTGCATCAGGAAGTGCCTGCCTCATTAGCATGATGTGATTTGCATTCGCGCCCGAAGGAGCAAATCCCGTTGACGTTTTTACAAAGTCTGCTCCCGCATCAGCGCAAAGTTTGCCGGCAGTGACTATCTCGTCGTCAGACAGATAAGCTGTTTCAATAATTACCTTAAGAACTTTTTGATTGTCGTGCAGAAGCTTGCTGCACTTTGCTACTTCAACTTTTACCCAGGGCATTCCGGTTTTGAAGGCGGAAATGTTCAAAACGATATCAACCTCGTCGGCGCCGTTGTCGATTGCGCGTTGGATTTCATCGAGCTTCGTTTCAGTCATCGAATAACCCAAAGGGAAACCTGCAACCGTCACGACGAGCGGACTTCGGGAGCCAACTTCACGTCGGGCGCGCTTGACCCAGAAAGGTGGTACGCAAACACCAAGAAGATTATGTTCGACAGCTTCCGCTACCAACCGGTCGATGTCACCAGCTGTTAAAGTGGGTGTCAGATTGGTGTGTTCCAGGTAGGAAGCAATGCTCATGACACGCAAGGTACAATGAACATTGCAGTATCTGCAACCGAACTATTGTTCGTGTAAGTGAGCGTTAGTGCCGGATGCCGCACTCGCGGCAGTACTTCATCTTGTGCGGTGGTCTCTTTTTCGGCTTGCGTTTGTGGCCGAAGTAGCTGGGATCAGAATACTGTGGTTTTTCCATCATGCGTGCTGCTTTCTCTCTGGCTTTGGCTACAGCCAGAACGCGGTCGTAATACTCCTTCTCCAGATCGCGACCAGTCTTTTGCACGACTTTCTTTTTCGACGACTTTGATGACCGCGATTTCGACTCATTTCGCTGCTGCCCCGGATGGAGAGAAGAAGGCGTTTCACCATACATCATTTCCTGGTTGTCCGACTTTTGCTTTTGCGATTGCGAAAAGCCCGCCACGACAACAAAACATGCAAAGAAGATAGTAAATGACAGCAGCTTCATATTGCCTTAAACTGCATTTAACAAGGAAAATTGTCCGGCCTTCGATAAACGGTTCGTAACGACGACCAACCTCCCAAAAATGAAAATGCTCCGGAATCTCTTCCGAAGCAATTTTCGCACCTTTAACCCTAAACTTAATAGTATGTTAACCCTAATCCAAATGATGCTCTTTTGAGTCTGCCGGCGTATTGTCTGCTTTTGAGAGCAGCTCAATTGCCAATCGACATCACAAAGATGTGAGGAAATTGCTCCCTGAAAAAAGTCTGATGGGGATCCAACTAATGCGTGTAAGATTCG
The DNA here is from genome assembly GCA_023417955.1 of Bacteroidota bacterium. Classification (GTDB taxonomy): domain Bacteria; phylum Bacteroidota; class Bacteroidia; order Cytophagales; family Cyclobacteriaceae; genus Ohtaekwangia. The sequence continues at coordinate 5,021 of JAEZDW010000141.1, read as the reverse complement.
ATGCGAAAGTTTCGGAGAATCCATTGACCCCTACTTCTTGCAATACTGATCCAGCTGGAATCGCGCTTTGGCATCACCTAACTCAACAGCCTTTCGCCAGTCAAAGCACGCTTTATCACGCTGCTCTATCTGATAATAGAAGTTCCCACGCTGCTTATAATACGACGCGTTCTTCGGTTCGAGTTTGATCGCTTCATCAAGATCTGAAATCCCGGCCCCGTGATCGTCGAGACCTGCGCGGCAGTTCGCTCGGTTATAGTATGCCAGAGCGTCATTTGGATTTGCCATGATCACCTGATTGTAATCGAGGAGTGCTCCTTCATAATCCTCCATTCCTTCCTTGATCAGCGCGCGATTAAAACGCGCGTCAATGTTTTTGGGTTCGATTTCGATCGCCTTGTTCAGGTCCAGCACGGCTGATTTCACATCCTCCATTCCCAGATAAGCACGCGCCCGATTGATATAAAGGGCGGAACTGTTTTCGCCTGCCTTAATCGCATTCTCAAAATCCCTGATCGCCTCGGTGAATGCTTCGTCTTCAAGCTGCATCAGGCCTCGTCTGTAGTAAATCTCTTTGTCCTTCACACCGGCAGTGATAACACGATCGTAATACTCCCGTGCAAGGGCATATTTTTTCAGTTCATAATAATTCTCAGCCATTTCACGGAACAACTCCGGCGATGGCTTTGAAAGTAGTTTTTCGACTTCGCGGAAATCACGTGAAGCTTCCTCGCGTTTGTTCAGCTTGATGTAGGTCTGCGCCCTGTTTTCAAACGCCTTTCCATAGTCGGGCTTCCGCTTGATTGCCTCCGAAAAATCAGGTATTGCGCTGCTGTAATTTTCCAGATTAAAATGCGCTTTACCGCGATTATTATACAAAACCGGGTCTCTCCAACCGAGGGAGATTGCCTTGTCGTAGTCTTCTACTGCTGCCTTGTAGTTGCTGGCGACAAACCGTACATCGCCGCGATGAAACCAGGCAGACCCAAGCTGTGGATCAGCACGAATTGCCTGATCAAAGTCTGCGGCAGCCTGATCGTATTGCTTTGCGCTGTAGCGGCAATGACCACGCATGTCATAAGCGACAGCAGTGGTAACACCATTAGTGATTGCCTTATCGAGATCGGGCAATGCATTAGCCAGGTCATCGAGCAGGTACTTGCATTCGCCTCGTTTGAAGTAAAGTTCAGCATCTGTTACACCGCCATCAATTGCCTTCGATAAATCGGGAACTGCCTTGTCATATGCTTTTAGCTCTGCATGCGAATAACCACGAAATGCATATGCACGCGGCTCTTTGACGCCGCCGTCTATTGCCTTGGTGAGATCGGTTATTGCTGCTTTATAGTCTTTGGTTTCATACCGTGAATGGCCCAGCAGGTACAGTTCTTCCGCGCCTGCTTCATTCCGGGAAACGAGGATCGCCAGATCCTTAATCGCAGCTGCATAATCTTTTAATTCGTGACGTGCTTTACCACGATTCCTCAGTGCCTGAACATAATCGGACTTGATTGTCAGTGCGCGGTCGAAATCAGCAATCGATTCAGTAACCTGACCTGCATTGAGTTTTGCCTTTCCGCGGTTGTTGTAAATGATCTCATCGTTAGCACCGGCCTTGATTGCGCGATCATAAGCGTCAATCGCGCCGGCGAAATCCTCCTTGCGGAAACGGGCATTACCCAGTTGAAAAAGAATTTCCTTGTTCGTTGTGTTCAGCTTAAGCGCTTTTTCCAGGTAGGTCAAAGCATCATCCTCTTTCTTGAGCGCGAGATGTGCAAGTGCGAGTTTTTCAATCACGTCGACATCGCCTGAGAAGTCGCTTTCAATCTTCTTCAAATCGGCGACGGCCGCAGTGTGATTGTTCTCATTATAATAGGCTTTCCCGCGGACGAGAAATAGTTGTGGTTCCTTTTCGCCTGCGCTTTCAGCTCCCGATAAGGCCGTGATCGCTCCTTTGTGGTCACCGGATCCTGCTCTTGCATAACCAGCATATAGAAGAACTTTTGGTTCTTTCGATCCTCCCTTAATAGCAGTCTCCAAATGTTTTACAGCTTTGGCATTGTCTTTCGTCAGCCATGCCGAGATACCCATCATCCCCGATGTTTCTGCCGTCACAGACTCCTGCGGAATTTTTTCAAGGTCTGCGAGAGCACCTTCATAGTTCTTCAGCGCAAAACGCGCTCTGCCTCTGTCACCAAAAGCATCAGTCAACGCACTGTTAAGTTGAATGGCCTTGTCGAAGTCGGCGAGTGAAGCCTGGGCATCGCCCGACTCAAGTCGAGCCTGTCCGCGCAGGTAAAACAATGACGCGTCTTTCGATTTTGACGCGCTTATAGCAGCATCGAGATGTTTGATGGCGCCGCTGTAGTCGCGTTTCGAGAACTTGATTCGCGCGAGGTTACCGAGAGTCTCAACGTCAGACTGGCCTGCAGCAACCGCTTTTTCAAGGTCTGGCAGCGCCCCATCGAGATTCTTTTGATAATACATCGCATTCCCGCGGGCAGCGAAAAGCTCCTTACCGGAAGCGCCGGCCTTGACAGCACCGTCAAGTGCAACGACGGCCTCCGCATAGTTTTTGTTTTGAAACTGGCAAAGGCCTGCCTGCGTGTACACGTCTTTATCGGTTGCCCCCAGCGAAATAGCAGCCGAAAGATGCTTCACCGCGTCAGCACAGTTACCCAGGGCGGCGTTGCTTAGGCCGAGCATCTTATATGTATCCTGGTCTTTGGCTCCTTTATCGTTGGCCTGTTTGAGAAGTTCGGCAGCGGCCTTGTGGTCTTTGAGCTGATACTTTGAAATACCGGCGCGTTGAAAGAACTCGACATCTGCTCTACCGCCTGCGATGAGCTTCTGATAATCATCGGCAGCTTCCGCATGCTTCCCGGCAAGAAAATTTGCCTCTGCGCGGTTCTCAAGTGCTTTCTGGAAATCAGCACGCAGTTGCAATGCCTTGCTGTAGTCGGGAATTGCACTCGCGTAATCCTTGTTATTGGCCTTGGCTTTACCGCGATTGTTAAAAAGGATCGGATCCGATACGCCACCGTTAACCGCCTGATCGTAATGCTTAATCGCACCGCTAAAATCCTGCTTCACGAACTTAAGATCTCCCAGCGTCTTGAAAACGGCAGGATCATTCCATCCCAGCGCGACTGCTTTTTCAAGATCTTTCAAGGCATTGTCATTGTCTTTTTCTGAAAACTCGGCATCACCCTTGTAAAAGAATACTTCCTTCGTATTCACTCCGGCAGTGACAGCGCGGTTGAGCGTTTCGATGCTCGTCTTCTTGTCACCGTTCTTATACTGACAGACCCCCAGGGCATAAAGCACATCTTTGTCGGCAGCACCGAGAGAAACAGCAGCCGACAAACTCTTTGCTGCCTCTGTGCAGTTATTGTTATTCGAATGACTCAGACCATGCATCGTGAATATGGATTTTTCACGAACGCCTTTTGCGATAACCTGGTCGAGAGCAGAAGCTGCGCCGGTATAATCCGCCAGCTTAAACTTTGCTTCACCTACACGCGACAGAATTTCCACGTCGTTTCTTCCGGAGGCAATAAGTTTTTCGTAATCCGAAATACTTCCCTTCAAATCACCGGTAAGGAAACGTGCATCGGCTCTGTTTTCCGTTGCCTTGTCGTAATTGGGCTTAAGCTCAAGTGCTTTGTCGAAGTCTGGCAGAGCTAGTTTGTACTCCTTCATCATCGTCTTTGCCTTGCCTCTGTTGTTGAAGAGGATCGCATTATTGCTTTCTCCCCCGGCAATTGCTTTATCGTACCAGGTTATAGCTTCGCGATAATTCTCTAGCCGGAACTTCGCGTTACCCAGATTACCCAGCGTGGAAGGCGTTGACACACCCATTCCGACCGCTTTTTCGAGGTCAGCCGCTGCGCCCTGAAAGTCATCAAGAAAGTACCGCGTGTTGCCACGGCTTTCGTACAATTCCGCTGACTGAACGCGCGACTTCACCGCTTCGTCGAGATCAGCCTTGGCTTTGTTGTATTCTTTCAGATTGTAATAAGCAACGCCTCGCTTTGCATAAACTTCCTTGTTCGGAAAGCCATTGTCGATAAGCTTCGTGAATTGACTGGTTGCCCCTGAGAAGTCACCCTGTTTGAGGGCCTGATTGGCAGCTTCCCATTGAACCTGCATGACGCTGTCAGGTTTTTGTCCATGGGCAACAAATGAGCTGAGAACGAGCAATATAAATACCTTGTACCGCATAGTCAGATGAGTGAGTAGACAAAGGTATTAAAATCGATTTTTTTCACGGTTGAATGACAGCCCAGATATTACATGAATACAGGCATGCCGGAAAGCGTGATCTATGCGACCGATTTTCGGACAATCAGGAGGAGGTCCAGCGCGTCGCGTGTATCCGTTACGGGAATGTAATCTTCGTGGCGAATGTCCTGAACAAGGGAGTCATTGCTCTTGTGAAGCTTGTTGCGGTTCCAGCGATTAAGAATTTCGTACGGAATACGCAGTAAGGCGGCAGGAAGACGATACTGTAATTTGAAGATGTCAAAGCGTGTGATCTTTTCAACAGCTTTTTTATTCTGTTCGTAGTAGGCCATCACCTTGGCATTTCCGGTGATTCCTTTCAGTTCCACGCGTGGGAAGATTTCCGCAGCAAGTGCTTTCAATTCCGCAGGCAGGTACTCCCGCACATGCCAGGGATTCCGTGTAAGCGACATGGAGCGATTGGGCGTAGTTATCAGGGCGACACCGCCGGGCCGAAGCACGCGGTAAATTTCCTGCAGAAAGAGCCTGTCATCCTTGATATGTTCAATTACCTGAAAACTAACCACAGTGTCGAATGAATTGTCGGCAATCCCGTCCAGCGGTGGAATATTCATGGCGCGAAACGCAACTTCCGGAAATCGGTTTTTCAACTCTTCGGGGAGTGCGTCCAGTTTGTCCACGGCCATAAAAGTCTTTGCTTTTGGCACAAGCAGTTGCATCCCGCGTCCTTCGCCGCACCCAATCTCAAGAACGTCACCATTAATATGGTTTTCAGC
>JAEZDW010000111.1 GCA_023417955.1 Bacteroidota bacterium | reverse complement strand
AAACAACGTCCTGTAATTGCTTGATGACATCACAAACTTCCAAATCTTAAATCCCCAGGGCGGTAAAACAGTGACCGCGACGGTAGGAGAGCCTTATGGTTCAATCCGCGGTACAAACTTCGTCTATCACACCGATGGCAGTCCTATCGTGAGGCCATTCGCCGCGCGGGCGGGTATGCAATATGTGACGAGCGGAACACCGGAAGTAATCGGTAACATCAATCCCGACTGGCTTGGTGGAATTCAGAACGTATTCTCTTACAAAGGTGTCAACTTAAGCTTCCTCATTGATATGCAACGCGGTGGTGACTTCTTCTCACTCGACACCTGGTATGGTTTCGCTACCGGTCTTTATGATATTACCGCAGGTACAAACAAGAACGGCGTTTCTGTTCGCGCTCACCCGGATGACGGAGGTGGCTACTATCCCGAAGGCAAAATGATGGGAGTAATCCAGGCAGGTACGGATGAAAACGGCGTACCGATTTCCGACGGAACACCGAACACGACTGCTTTCTGGGCGGGAGATTACGCAAACGCGATTGGATACGCCGTCGCGCCGAATGCACAACACATCTATGATGCGTCGTTTGTCAAACTTCGCGAGGTGTCACTTGGTTATTCTCTTCCGAGTTCAATCGTGTCGCGCACGCCATTCACCGGAATTGATATTTCGTTGATTGGAAGGAACCTATGGATCATCCATAAGAACTCGCCGTACTCAGATCCGGAAGAGGGCCTTAGCGCCGGTAATGCACTGGGCAATCAGTCCGGCGCATATCCTGCTGTTAAAGAGTATGGATTCAATATCAACGTAAGACTCTGATACCTGTTCAACGTAAAATTCAACAGTGATGAAAAAGATATTATTAATTGGAGTCATCCTCACGACAATAGTCGCGTGTGATGACCTGACAGATCTCAACCGCGATGTCAAGAATCCGGAAGCTGTTCCTGCGCCACCTTTGTTGGCAAACGCACAGAAAGATCTTTTTGATTTTATGACGTCGACTAACGTTAACGTTAACAACTTCCGTTTGTGGGCGCAACAATGGGCGCAGACCACATATGCGGATGAATCAAACTACGAACTCGTCGAGCGGAACGTCAATGGTGCAGCGTGGAATACGTTGTATGCGAACGTACTTCGTGACCTTGCTGAGGCAAAAATGGCTGCCGAGGAAGACCCAAACCTGGTGGAATCGTTTAAGACAAACCAGGTTGCGATCACCGAAGTGTTGTCTGTGTTTACCTATCATGTTCTCGTGGATTTGTTCGGTGACATCCCGTATTCGGCGGCGCTGACTGATGATCCGACGCCCGAATACGATGAAGCTGCTGTCATTTATATGGATTTGATCGAAAGGTTGAACAATGCCATTCCAAATCTGGTTGGTGACAACGGGTTGGGAGAGTCCGACCTTGTGTATGGTGGTGACAGCGACAAGTGGGTCCTGTTTGCCAATTCGCTGAAGCTTCGTCTCGCCATGCGTTTGCGTGATTACGATCCGAACCTTTCGCGCACATTGGCAGAAGAGGCATCGGTTGCACTTATAATGGATACCGAAGACAACTTCCAGCTCGACTACCTCGATTCGCCACCAAACACGAATCCGCTCTGGATTGATCTTGTACAAAGTGGCCGGTCGGATTTTATTGCAGCCAACACGCTCATTGATCAAATGAATGCATTGGATGATCCGCGTCTGCCGTATTATTATAAAGATCCGATTGGCGGCAATTTTGTCGGCGGCGTATATGGTGACCAGCAGGCATACAACGCTTTTTCTCACCCGGGAACAAAGCAACTCCAGCCTGCGTGGCCCGGCATATTGTTGAGCAGCTGGGAAGTGCAATTCCTTCTGGCTGATGCGGCGCAGCTCGGGTATAATGTTGGAGGAACACCGGAGGAGTTTTACAATGAAGGAATTCGTCAGTCAATACTTTATTGGGGCGGCTCGGAAGGAGACGTAACCAGCTATTTATCCAATCCGGACGTAGCGTGGGCCTCAGCGCCTGGCACGCCTGAAGAAAAGATAGCACTCCAAAAATGGATTTCGCTCTATGATCAGGGATTTGAGGCATGGTCAACGTACCGGCTATACGACCATCCGCCGCTTGCGGTTGCAGCGTTATCAGGGCTAACTACACCGGCACGATATACCTATCCGGTTTCGGAGTACTCATTAAATGAAGAAAACGTACGTGCATCGGGTGCGAGAATCGGCGGCGATGACCTTGACACCAAAATCTTCTGGGATGTGAATTAAAGTCGTCATACCTGCTTACCATCGAATAGCCACCTCAGCCATGCTGGGGTGGCTTTTTCGCTTAAAATGGGGGATAAATGACGGTATTCCGGCTCATAAAGCGAGCAACACATTGATTTCTGTTTAAACTTTTATTCCTAATAAAACCTGCGTTTTTAGCTGAAATTCAAACGATTTCGCCATTTAAAGGGCTGAAATCCCATAAAAAATTTCACAATGTCGCTCACTTTTTTCCTAACGCGTTTCGGGGTATTCAAGATTTATTCTAAGTTTGGTTCACCTAATAATTTATTAACCTAATCCTAAATCGTATGAAGAGAACTCTACTCTTATGCTTAGCAGCGGTGTTCCTGCTGGCCTCCGGGGCCGCATGGGCACAGGAGAGTACCGTCAGCGGACGGGTGACTTCTGCAGACGACGGATCCGGACTTCCGGGTGTAAACGTCGTTGTAAAAGGTACCACGGACGGGACAGTAACAGATGCTGAAGGAAGATTCACTCTTTCGGCGCCCTCAACAGGAACCCTTGTCTTCACATTCATTGGTCTGAAAACGCAGGAAGTTGGCATCAGTGGAAGAACAACTATTGATGTGGCAATGGCGCAAGATGTTCAGCAACTCAGTGAAGTTGTTGTAACGGCGCTGAACATTGAGCGTGACAAGGCGTCCCTTGGTTACGCAACCCAGCAAGTGACTGGCGACAATATCCGTGTCGCTCGTGAACAGAACATAAACGGAGCACTTGCCGGTAAGATTGCCGGTGTGCAAATCGTTTCTGGTTCGGGTGCGAAGTTCGGTGCGCCTGCCATCCGTATCCGCGGTCTCCGTGGAATCAGCGGTGGAACTCCCCTTTATGTATTGGATGGTATCGTAGTCGATGACCCGACGTCCGTTAACATGGACAACGTCGCTAGCGTTAACGTGCTTAAAGGTGCTAACGCTGCCGCTTTGTATGGTTCACGTGCACGTGAAGGTGTAATTGTGCTTACTAGTAAGAAAGGTGGAAAGACAGAACAAATTTCCATCGACTTAAACCACACAACTACATTCGAGAACGTATATGTTCTGCCTGAATATCAGAATGAATATGGTGGTGGTTACGATCAGGACTTCTTCACGTTTAACTATGATCCAAACATCCACGATCCCGCACTTGCTGGTCTTGATGGAGCTCCTTATCCTTACTTCGGAGCTGACGAAAGCTGGGGTCCTAAACTTGACGGACGCCAGGTAGCGCAGTGGGATGCATTTACTCCCGGAACAGCGGGCTACGGAAAAACACGTCCGTGGTCACCTCAACCCAACAACGTGCGCGATTTCTTCCGCACAGGTGTGATGAACAATACGGGTCTGACCATATCAAAGAGCAGCGATTCATACTCAATCAATGCTACTGCAACACGGTCAACACGTACTGGTGTAATGGAAAATACAGAGCAGGACAAAACGTTCCTGAACTTGTTCCTGACTGCAAAATTGTCTAAGAAACTTAGCGTAGAAGCAGCTGCGAACTACAGCCAGTCTTATACAAAAGGTAACCTTTTCGAAGGTTATAACAGTATTGGATCTAACCTCAACCAATGGTTCCAGCGTCAGCTTGACGTCAATCTTCTTAAGAAGTACTGGAAAATGCCTGACGGAAGATTCACTTCCTGGAACATCAATTCGCCAACAGACTCTGAACCGCTGTACTGGGATAACCCTTACACATATCTGTACGCAGCTTATGAGGAAAGAGAACGCGATGTGCTTAGTGCAAAATTTGGTTTGACTTATCAGATCATAGACGGCCTCTCAGCTTCCCTCAATGCAACGCGCAATTCACGCAACGACGTTTATTACAATCGCGTGGCCAATGGTTTGCGTTACGGATTAGGAGCGTTTGGAACTTCTAACGATGAGCGCGTTGAAGACAACCTCCAGGGTATGTTGAGCTTCGATAAACGCTTCGAGGACTTTTCAGTATTTGCGAACGTAGGGTTCAACTACCGGAAGAATACACGTGATTATCAAAGCCTGACAACATCAGGTGGTCTTGTGCTCCCGGATCTGTATACGATCTCAAACTCAAAAGATCCCTACATTGCATCAAACTATATCGAGCTGTATAAAGTGAACAGCTGGTTTGCAAACCTCTCGCTGGGCTGGCGTGACATAGTATTCCTTGATGCTACAATGCGTGAAGATTATGATTCACGCTTGCCTATCGGTAAGAACGCCTATACCTACCCTTCCGCCTCGCTCTCATTTGTTTTCTCTGAGCTTGTCGATGTTCCATGGCTTTCTTTCGGTAAACTGCGCACGAGTTATGCGAAAGTTGGAAACGAGATCGGTGCTTACAGGTTGACTCCTACCTACGGTCTCGGCGTGCCATATGACGGAAATTCAGTTATGGGTGTTCCGAACAACCTCGTCGATCCCGCGCTCCGTGCGGCTACCACAGAATCAGTAGAGGTTGGTTTTGAATTAGGATTCCTTGACAACAGAATTCACACTGAATTCTCGTACTATAACCAAAACAACGAGAATGAACTCATCGAGATCCCGGTACCGGCAGTATCTGGTGGTACAACTTATCTGACTAACTCGATCAAGTCGTACACTCGTGGCTGGGAGCTCTCAATCGGAGGTTCACCTTTTAGAAATGATAGAGGATTCTCCTGGGATGTGAACTTTAATATTGCGAAGAACACGGTATTCATCCAGGATTTTGGTGACGTTGACATTTCGGCTTTCAACCTTGAAAATGCGTTCCGTGGAACTTCAGGCCTTGGAGGATGGGATGGTCGCGCATTCGCTCGTGAAAACGAAGAGTGGGGTGTGATTGTCGGACGCAAACTCCGCCGCGATGACAACGGAAACGTCATCGTAAATGCCTCAGGTTTACCGCTCACAGACGCTAACCAGGATCTCGGTCATATCCTTCCTGACTTCACAGGTGGTATTTTCAACCGCTTTACTTACAAAAATTTCGAGGCGTCGTTCACCATTGACTACCAGATCGGTGGCAAGTTCATGTCAATCTCCAAAATGTTCGGAGCTTATTCCGGACTTACTGCTGAAACAGTTGGCACGAACGACAGAGGGGGTAATATGCGTGATGATCCGAGTGAAGGTGGCGGACTTACCTTTGGTGGTGTATTCGCTGACGGAACTCCGAACGATATCTACGTCGATGCACAATCATACTACGGTGCGCTCTTCGGTGTATCTGAACAATGGCTCTATGACGCGACTTTTGTAAAGATGCGCGAACTCAGGCTTGGGTATAACTTTTCGAAGGACTTCCTGGCGAAAACAGGATTCATCAAAGGTGCTTCTCTTGCATTCGTTGCAACCAACCCGTTCCTCATTCACTCTAAGGTTGATGGCATCGACCCGTCAGAAATTAGCGGGGACACCATCGAATCGAGAAACAACGCTGCATGGGTAGAAAGTGGAAACCTTCCTGGTACCCGCTCTTATGGATTTGATTTGAGACTTAAATTCTAACGCAGTTATGAATGTAAAAAGAATATTAACAGGACTGCCGCTGGCACTTACGTTTGTCGTGGCGTCTTGTACATGGGATGAGTTGCCTGAGATTAACGTCAATCCAAACCAGTCAACTACTCCCCGGACCAGCGCGCTGCTTACCAATGCGATAATTTCGCTAGGAGGCATTAACCTCTCCACACAGGCTGCTTTGTATGCACAGTACGTGGCTAATAAGCAGTACACCTCAGGAGATAACTATCAGACCATCAACTTTGCGAGCGATGGATTTTATAGTGGCCCGTTGATGGACTTGAAAAAGATCATCGACATGAATACCGATGAGGCTCAAAAGGATGGAGTTTCAATTGATGGTAAGAATGAGAATCAAATCGCGATGGCGAAGATTCTCATGGCATACTATTACCTGCACATGACTGACCGCTGGGGCGATTTGCCTTACGAAGAAGCCCTGAAGGGTACTGAAGGTTTACTTCGTCCGGTGTTTGATACACAACAGCAGATTTATGAGAAGAGCATCCAATCTCTTAAAGATGCAGCAGCAATGATTGATGTCAGCGACAACAGCGTTGCTGGCGATGCACTGCTTGGCGGAGACATGAGCCTTTGGATTAAATTCGCGAACACAATCCGTCTTAACGCAGCACTCAGACTGTCAAAGGTTGCCCCAAGCACAGCGGCGACAGAATTTGCTGATGCATTCAGTGACGGTGTTATCGCGTTGGACAACTCGGAGAACATCCGCTTCAGATATTTGAATGTACAGACCTATGAGAATCCGTATTACAACTCTTTCGTTACGCTTGGCCGTCGCGACTGGACTATTGCGGATCCGCTGATGAACCTGATGCAACTTGATAGTTATGAAAGCCCGCACAAGGCTGATTACAGTGCAAGCCATCCATACAAGTCACAAACTGGCCAGTTGGATGTAGCACGTGATCCTCGTCTTCCTGTATATGCTAATCCTATCGAGAACACTGCGGATACATACATCGGTATGCCTTATGGCTACACGGAAGCTCAAGCCGGATCGGTTCCTGCTGCGCAGATTTCTTACCTCGGAAGCACATTCCGTCAACAGAATTCTCCTGCCTACATCTTCACATCTGCCCAGGTGGCCTTCATTCTTGCTGAAGGTGCACACAGAGGGTGGATCAACGCGATGACTGCAGAAGAATACTATGAGCAGGGCATCTATGCTTCACTCGAACAATGGGGTGTTGAAGACGGTTTCGATGACTATATGCTGAACAGCATTGTTGCGTTCGACGCAGGCAATGCTCTTGAGCAAATCATCACGCAAAAGTGGATCGCGATGTTCCCGAATGGTTATGAAGCTTGGTCTGAATGGAGAAGAACCGGGTTCCCGAACCTGGCTGCTCCTGATAACGCACTGACTCCGAACCTTCAGATTCCGCGCAGACAGGCGTACGGACTGAACGAAGCGTCTCAGAATGCAGCTAACCACGCTGCGGCCCTCTCACGTCAGGGCTTTGCCGCTGACGATTTGACCGGTCGCGTCTGGTGGGATGTTGAATAAAGCATGATTAATCAAAGAGGGTATGAATTTTCATACCCTCTTTTTTTTTGCCGTTTATCCTGTCCTGTGTTCAGGACAAGTTTACTCCTTCTTATTTTTGAGTTGTACCTTCTTTTGCGCTGATGATGCGGGGATTTTTATTCACTTTACTTCTTGTATTGTTATCGTGCTTCTACGTCTCTGCTCAACTAAACCAAACTGTTGAAGTTCAGGACGACAAGCCACTCATCGAGTTCATTGAAGACCTTGAAGAAAAAACACCGCTCAGATTTTTCTTCATGGAAGAGTGGATCAAACCATACGTTGTTCCAAAAGAACTTAACAAGCTTTCCCTGAATGCTATTCTCAGCCGAACGCTGGAGGGATCCGAAATTAGTTTTGTCCTCCTCCATGATTATGCTGTCATCCTTTTTAAGGATCCTGAGCGAACACTAAGACAAGACGAAATCCTCAAGGCGGCTTCGGAAAGAAAGGTGCAGATCGAAAAAGTTGTTCTCGGTTCCAATGAGAACATACGTCCGGGTCAGAAGGTCGTAGTAAGGGGAACTGTGATCAACAAATTTGAACAGGCCGCCCTTCCGGGGGCGTTTGTAACATTGGATGGCGCCGGCGTAAAGACAACCTCCGATCATGAAGGCCGCTTTGAAATTGTCGTTCCGCCTGGTGAATATTTGCTCACGTTCAACGCACCAAACTTCGACGAATATATGGTGAGCCTCGATGCTTATGAGAGTGGCAATTTTAAGGTCCCCATGGTCGAGAAGTCTATCGTCCTCGATGAAGTCGTTGTTTCTGATCAAAACATTGTCAACCGCAGAATCGGATTTACACCAATTCGAAAAGTAGAACTGACACGTTCGCCTTCTTTTCTCGGTACCGCGGACATCGTGAAGTCATTGCAAATTCAGGCCGGAGTTTCATCAACAAGTGAAGCATCCACAGGGTTCAATGTAAGGGGCGGAAGTGTTGACCAAAACCTTATCCTTATTGATGGAATTCCGATTTTTAATGCGTCTCATGCTTTCGGTTTCTTTTCTGCCTTCAATTCCAATGCTATTCAGGATATTTCATTTTACAAGGGCGGTATTCCTGCAGAGTATGGCGGACGTGTCTCATCCGTGCTCAGTCTCGGTTCGAGGGAAGGCAGCTACGAACGTTGGGGCGGTGAAATAGAAGCAGGTCTGATTTCAAGTAGCATAACCGTTGGCGGGCCAATCAAGAAGGATGAATCATCAATCATGATTTCGCTCCGTGGCAGTTATGGAAACTGGTTACTCAATGCGCTCCATAAAAACTATGACGACATCCGCGAAAGCTCAATGCAATTTTACGATGCATCCATCCGATATACCAGGAAGCTCTCGGAAAACGAAAGGCTATCAGCTACCTTGTATGCGAGTGACGACCAGTTCAGGTTGGTGAATGATACATTGAACAGATGGCAGAATCTTGCATTCGGAGTTCGTTACGACCGTATGCTTGGATATGACAGGTACTTTAACGTTGGCTTCAACGTTGGCAGGTATGCATACCAGGTTAGTGAGCCCCAGCCTGAAACTTCGTATAAACTTAAGTATGGCATTACGTATCCGTCGTTAAATTTTGAGGTGGTTCAGGAAGGAAAACACAAAATCACATTGGGTACTCAGCACACGCTGTATATGCTTAAACCCGGAGACCTTTCGGCTACTTCTTCAGAGTCCAACAGCAGAAATATTTCAATGCCCCGCGAAACTTCTGTAGAGTCAGCCATTTACATAAGCGATAGCTTCACACCGGCAGACAGGTTTACCGTAGAGGCGGGAGTTCGACTTACGCTTTATAACCGGATTGGAAAAGATCTAGTCTATCAGTATTTGCCTGACCGTCCGCGTGAACCGCGAAACATAACTGATTCTGTTGTGCATGACGGAGGTGTCGTAAAGACGTATGGCGGACCGGAGCCGCGGCTTTCGGTGCGATACTCGTTAACTCCGAATGCATCGCTTAAGTTGGGATTCAACAGGATATATCAATACCTGCACCTCGTTTCGAATACCGCTACCGTTACACCAACCGATATCTGGCAATCGAGTGATACATACTTCAAACCCCAAATAGCTGACCAGTTCTCTTTTGGCATATCGAAAGATGGCAAACGGGGTTATCAGTTTTCCGTCGAATCATTTTATAAGCACATAAAAAATATTCCTGATTTCAAAGACGGCGCCAACCTTATTCTGAACCCTGCTCTTGAAACGTCACTTCTTCAGGGTATTGGCAAAGCGTATGGAGTCGAGGTTACATTGGCAAAAACAAAAGGCAGATTGGAAGGCAGGATCAACTACACCTATTCACGTTCACTTCGTAAGATTAACGGACAATTTGAACGTGAGAAAATTAACAACGGCGATTGGTATGCGGCAAACTATGATCAGCCGAACATTTTGAATATCGACTGGCGCTACCAGATTGCGCGTAAAGCTTTCTTCTCCGGTATATTCACCTACCGCACCGGAAGACCAATTTCGGTTCCGATCGCGGCGTATGAAGTCAATCACGTGCCGGTAATCGACTTCACGGAACGAAATAACTACCGGCTTGACGACTACCACCGGCTCGACCTGGCTTTGGTTGTCGAAGGCAGTAACAAAAAGAGCAAACGGATTACAGGGGAATGGTCGCTCTCTGTTTATAACGTGTACGGAAGAAAAAATCCTTATTCAGCTTTCTTCGAATACAACGTGTCTGGAGCTGTTAAACCAAAACAAATTGCATTGATCGGAATTCCGGTTCCATCGATAGCATATAAAATCAAGTTCTGATATGGGACGATTTGCTAAGGCGTTGTTTCTCTTTTTTATTGTTGCGGCGTGCGTTGATCCACTAACCATTACAGATGCATCCGATAGCAAACGCGTGCTCGTCGTAGATGGCCTGATGACAGACAAGCCAGGCCCCTACGAAGTGCGTCTGTATTATTCGCATCGCTTAGGTACGTCGAAACTGACGGCATTCGAACCGGTCCAGGGGGCATCCGTTTCAATCATAGACGACGAAGGCGCGAGCTACGCCCTGACCGAGTTTGCTTCGGGGCGTTATCGCTCAGGTCCCGAATTGACAGGAGAAATCGGGAAGGCGTATAAACTTCACATTATGTCCGCTGATCGCGAATATGAATCACCTCTGCAAACGATCAAGCCTGCGGGGCAAATCGAGGAGCTTGACCTGGCATTGAATCAATCCTCGTCAGACGGTCCAAGACTTGATATTTATGTTGACGCAAGGGGTGAAGTGGGTTACGACAACCTTCTTCGTTGGAGATGGACGACAATCCACACGACAAAGGCAAACCCTGAACAGAAAGTAAGACTAACACCCGGAGGAGCGATTCCGGAGCCTGAGCCCTGCAGCGGTTATCTCATTCAGAATGGTCAACTCGTTCAGGTTGGAGAGTGCACCTGTTGCATTTGCTGGTCTTACAACTACAGCGAGGGCGCATTTGTTTCGCAGAATTCATTCGCAAATGAACTTGACTTCAACGACCAGTTCCTTGGCTCGATTCCCCTGTCCGCAATGCACTTTTACGAAAAGTATTATATCGAGGTTGATCAGTTCAGCCTGTCAGAGGAAGTATACGATTTTTGGAACCTTGTTGAAAAGCAACAGAAAGGATCGACTGATCTGTTTCAGCCAAATGCATTCCGCGTTCGAGGTAATATGACCTGCACAACCGATCCTGATGAAGAAGTGCTGGGAATATTCAGTGTCTCTGCAGTAACAACATACACGCACTACATCGACCCCGCGTCTATCCCTTATGAACCAGGAGAACCTGAGCTCGTTCCTTTCAGTTGCCTTGACTACTTTAAGAATCCCACAACGGAAAGACCCCCATTCTGGTAAAATATGCTGACCGTCCTCCTTCTCATACTATCAACACTTTCAGGCATTGGTGAGTCGCCTTCTGACAATGACGTCGGCGCCGTGTTGGTTTTCAGCCAGCCTCAATATGCCCCTGGCGATACAGCGTTCTTCGCCGGACATTTGTTTGCAAATAAGACCGGTTTCGAACGCCGTGCCCTTGTCGATATCGTATTGATGGATAATAACAACATTGAACGAATGCACGAACGTTTCTGGTTTGAGAATGGCGTCGCATTCAATCGATTCATTATTCCTGCAGATATTGAACCTGGCGTCTACAAACTTGTATTGTTTCTTGAGTACGGCACGAAGCAGAAGATTATTCCCTACAGCTGCGATTTTCCTATAGCCGGTGAGTTGCGTGTTGTCAGTACTTCGCCTGCTGCAGTCGATTCGACAGCAGCAGAATTGAAGGGACTTAAACGTACGTACGCTACACGCGAGCCGGTCAATTTCGAAGTTAGTCCATTTCCAAATCAGGCAGGCGAACCCGTAGTCGTTTCCGTAAGTGTGTACAGAAAAAGTCTGTTTCCCGGAAAATCAATATTGTATAATCTTAACGAGTCAAGTTCTGTCAGCCTGAATGATAGTCTGAACCTGTTGCACAACCTTAAGTATCCGTCCTACTTTGCCGGGCAGGTCGTACAAAAACAAACAGGTGAGCCCGCGCCCGACTCATTGCGTGTAACGTTTTATCTGAACAGTTATGATCAGGTCTACCCGGTATTAACTTCTTCCAATGGTACTTTCCGGTTTCCGTTGTTCCAGAATTTCGCTTCGCAGGATGTCTTTTATGTAATAAGCCGTCGTGACAGAATTCTTGATGATTACAAAGTCGTTCTTGTGGAACCATCGGTGTCAACAGACGAATCTGTGAAGCCCCGATTTGGAGGTAAGGATGAATTTACTGTCTACAATCGCCAACGCCAGGTGATTCAAAAATCCTTTAGCTTTTTTACTTCGGCAAGTCAAAAAGGCAACACTGTGGAGGTAGATCTTCCTGAAGGCGATCATGAAGTTCGAATGGAAAAGTATGAGCCCTTCAAATCCATGGAAGAAATTATCCTGAATGTTGTTCCTATGGTGAAGGTTCGGAAGGAAGCTGATTCATACCGAATGAGGATTTTCCTGAAAGACTTGCAGGGTTATGGAGAGCGTGACCCGGTTTTTATAGTTAACGGAATTATGACGAATAATACTAACGCGGTAATGCAGCTGAATCCGCATTCGATAAAGAAGATCGTCGTGCTGAGATCGTCAAGGTATCTGGGCCGTTTTGGAGACATTGGTGCGAATGGAGTTTTGGCTATTGAGACGACTAATCCGGCTGCAACCAGAATTGATTCTGAGAACGCACTGCGGGTCCAGGGTGTGAATAAGCAGGATAGCTTTTCAAAGGCAGGTTCAAGTCCCGGCCCGCGGATTCCCGACCTCCGGCATGTGCTCTTTTACAGGCCGCTGGTCTCCGTTGATGCTGGTGTTTCTATCAGTTTTACAACGAGCGATGATACGGGTGTGTACGTAGTTGAATTGGCCGGCGTTTCCGGCAATAAACGGTTCGTAATGAGAACCGAGTTTGAGGTTGTGAGGCCGGAATAGGCTCAGGCTTTGCAAAATTTATCAAAGGAGGCCGAAATAGTCGGGCCATGTTCATTCCTCCAATCTGTATCCCGATTCCGTATATTTGTGCCGAAAGTCGAGTATGATCTACGTATCGAGAAAGGAACACTTCAATGCAGCCCATAAGCTGTATAATCCCGCCTGGTCTGCGGAACGGAATCGTGAGGTTTTTGGGCCCTGCGCGAACGAAAACTGGCATGGGCACAATTTTGAGCTTATTGTCACTGTCAAGGGAAACCCCGATCCGGAAACCGGTTTTGTTGTCGATCTTAAGAAACTAAGTACCCTTATCCGCGATGAGGTGATTGAAAAGCTTGATCACAAAAACCTCAACACAGATGTAGACTTCATGGCAGGCAAACTCTGCAGCTGTGAAACACTTATCGTGGAAATATGGAAGATACTGAACAGCAGGTTGCCCTTCATCACGAAATTCGGACAACTTCACAGCCTCCGACTTTATGAAACTCCACGCAATTATGTTGAGTACTATGGCGAGTAGCACGTTCGATAAAACCCGGCCGGCATGCGTTATTATCTGATCGCGGGAGAACGATCCGGTGATTTGCATGCAGGAAATCTTGCGCGCGAGTTATTCAAGCGAGACCCTGAAGCGGTTATACGCGGCTTCGGCGGTGAGTACATGCGCGACGCGGGAGTCGATATCGCTGTGCATTACAAGGAGCTTGCAGTAATGGGATTCTGGGAAGTAATCACGAGCCTTCGCAAGATTTCAAGATACCTCAACCGTTGTAAGGAAGATATCGTCGCCTTCAAACCCGACGTGGTCATCCTCGTCGACTTCGGCGGGTTCAACAAACAGATAGCTGCGTGGGCGAAGAAAAGACATGCGATGCAGGTGTATTACTACATCTCTCCAAAGGTATGGGCCTGGAATCAGAACCGGGCTGTGAAGCTCAAGGCTACGGTTGACAGAATGTTTGTTATCCTTCCTTTCGAGAAGAACTTTTACAAAAAGTTTGATTGGGAGGTTGACTACGTTGGAAATCCTGTACTCGATGCTGTTCGCAAGCACGAGACAGATGATAACTTCCCCGAGCGACATAAACTTTCCCGTGACAAACCAGTCGTTGCGTTGTTGCCAGGCAGTCGGAAGCAGGAGGTAACCAATATCGGTGCGGTCATGGCCGGCGTCGTCGGCAACTTCCCTGAGGTTCAGTTCGCCGTCGCGACTGTGGATAATCTCGACCCAAGCGTCTACCGACCCTTTATTGATGCTAACGTCACGCTAGTGAATGAGGATACATATAACCTCCTCTCTTTCAGCAGGGCTGCCGTTGTAACATCAGGTACGGCTACTCTTGAAACCGCCCTTTTCAACGTGCCCCAGGTTGTCGTTTACATAACAAGTGGATTTAGCTATTTCATCGCGAAAAGTCTGATTCAGGTACCATTCATATCACTCGTTAACCTGATTGCGGGTAAAGAAGTGGTAAAGGAGCTGATACAAAAAGACTTTACCGTTACGCGGCTTTCAGAAGAGCTGCGTAAAATTCTGAATGACGGTCCCGGGCGCACAGCTATGCTGGCTTCCTATCAGTCGATTTACGACAGCCTGAATATTGGATCTGCTTCTGAAAATGCAGCGGAAAAGATGGTCTCTTATTTGAAGCAGCGTTAGTCTATTCGACGGGCTTTACTTTAGGCCAAACCCATAACCACGCTGTGCCGCATAGAAACATCGCATAGAACCAAACGGGATCAATCGCTTTTCGACGTGAAGTACTGCTTGTGCGATATTCCTGTGTATGGCGACGCATTGTTGCGTACGAGTTGGAAGCGGATTCAACACCAGAAAGCTCACTTTCCGGATGGACATAGAAAGAGTAATGTGTCGAGTCGTTGGCCAGGAGAACTTCCTGCCAACCGGTTGTGTCGGGCCAAAGGGTCGTTGTCCAAATGTTGTCGATCAATTCATTTTCCCGCACCGGAAGGAACGCTTTGTTGTACGAAAGTTCAGGTGTCTCGCGAGACCGGATCACCAGCTGCAACGGTTGATCTACCCGATATGGTGGGAAACCCCTAAAATGAATCTCTGTTCCGGATTTCTGAATGCGTGCAACTCCATCAATCAGTGAGGTCCATATGCTGCCGTAACCGATGCTGTCACCGCGTAGCAGCAGCGGGTAAGTTTCCGTCATCAATGAATACCCAACCTTGCCGAAGTGGTCTTCGATATACCCGGCAGGGGTGCCGGTGTGTGGAAGCAACGGAACGAGTTTCTGATCACGACCAGGGCGCAACGCTGCCACAGGAATGCTAAACGCGTTGTTTTCATCCAGTGCAAGGTGTATGGTGTCTGACTTCGAATTTGTGAAATCCACGGGCAGTATTGCTCTGACCTTTTGAAATGAGTCACGTGATCGGTAAAGGATCAGACATCCCAGGCCGCTCTTGATTGCATTGCCGACTTCTCTCTGTCCGGATTCCGGTAACTTCGCGAAGGTCTGGTCATCGATGATCAGTACATCGATGTCACTCAGCGTTTTACTGTTAAGCCTGTCGAATTGCCCGCCTGTGGTGTTGATGTGTTCGTAGCGGAAAATGCCTTTCGAAAGTTGATGTCTCACGGTCACCTGATGTGTTTTTGCTAGCCAGTTCTTGAGGTAAAGGGATTCAAACGTTGGATGATGTTCAGCGATGAGAATCCGAAGACTGCGTGGTTCCCGGACAACTACCGGAAATGTGTGTTGAATAACATTTCTACCGGTGTGTTCCGTCACTGTATATGTTATTGTTCCCGGTGCAGCTGGCCTTAAGTTCAGGCTAAATGTTTTGCTGCCTCCATCCAGATGTACAGAGTCCAACTTGCCTTCGGGGCCACTCAATACGAGTGCAACGCCAGGGCTATTCGAGTAGCGACCTGAAATTTCGTAAGAGCGATGAGGTAGAATCACATCCGGAATCGCAAGTCGTGTTATCCCGGATGTTCCTGTGCCGCGAATGAAGTGCAGGGACGTATTTGGGAGTTGCTGGAGAACGTGGTCAGGAACTCCGTCGCCAAGGATGAAGTCGATCGTCGACCCATGTGACACGAGCTCCTGGAATGAATGCGTTCTGATCGCACCAGAATAGCGTTCTGCGTCGTGCGTAAGCATTACTGTTGCGTTGCTATAATGCGCGAGCAGACTGTCTGCCTTAGCACGATCATAGTTTCTTGTCAACACGATTGTAGGGGGTGCTGTTTCCTCGGTAACGTACCCAGGCCGTAACAGTAACCCGGCGATCGCGCTAATGACGAGGATAATTGCAGGAATCATCAAAAGCGTCTGCCTCCGGAATGGATATTCTTTCCAGATGAATATCAACGCAACAACAAGTATGATTACTGCACAGGTGGCATAAGAAAAAACAGGGCTCAGAACAATGTGCTCATTCATGGTTGGAAGAGATTATGAATGAACAATGAATCCAGTGAATGAAGCGCTCCTGGTTGACCGGAGGCTGCTGGTGGACGCTGTGGCAATACCTTACGAATCTCTGCTGCGAGTTTCACGGCTTGCTCACTGCGAGGGGTTGAATCTGCATTCGGCGTCGTAAACTTTTGAAGCGCGGATAACAAGGGTATAAACCTGAGTGGATTCTCCGGCGCCACGCCTCCCGCCTCGGCAGCTGCGCGATTAAAGATAGCTATATCAGAAGAGGTCAACTCCAGATCGGGTGTTCTAACCAGCTTTTCGGCAATGGCCAGTGCCTCATGCAACGCGGGAAGTATGTTCACTTCGCCTAAATAGCGATCTGTTGTCGTACGGGCATCATCAAGTTCACCGGTGAGACGCTTCTCTTCTTTGATTGGCGGTGCGTCGAATCCCGTACGGTGCACATATATTCTTGAGTCGTTTGCGATTTCCTTAAGCAGCTGTAGTGCTTTGTACTGAAATGGAAGTGACTTCCTGGGCTCGCCGAGTCGGAGATGCAACTCTGCGTCCCACATCAACGTCAGCGTTGCCTTGAGTTTGGCGCGGATGGTTTGCGTAAAAAATGTCGCTTCTTCCGGATCGTCGTGTCGGTGTACAAAGCGTTCAATCGGATCTTCTTCGTCTTCGGGGTCTTTTTCTGCATGACTGTGCTGTGCAGGCATTTCGTGTTCACCGGATTGTTCGTTGTCATGAACGTGACCAAATTTTTTGGTAACGTCATCCTCATCGTCTTCTTCGTCGTGATGGTGATCCGCCTCGTTGGAATGATCATCTTCTTCCACCATGCCGGATTCAAATTCCTCGCCAAGAAATTGGCCGTACCTGAGCCGAAGTACTTTTTGATCATGGGCCAGGTCGTTGCTTCCTGACTTGAACTCCTTTGCACTGAGTCCTTTTTGTTGACTCAATAGTTTTTCAGAATCGATTATGATCTGACGCTGACTTCTGAAATACTCCGGCATTAAGTCTACACCCAGTCCGGCATCGACGGATAGCTCAACTTCGGTTGTGTCCCTGAGGGCGATGAAGTAGGTCTGGCTTCGGCTGTAATTACGTTGCGGCGACCGGTTGTCGAAAGCCATTATATAAAAATAAAGTTCATCCCCCGGATCGAGACCAAGAGTTTTCAGATTGAGTTGTCTGCTACCGGTAACTTTCTTGCCTTTTATGGAAATTGGTCTGTCAAAAGGGAGTTTCTCTTCGCGGAACTTTACGGATTCACCACTGCCCTTGCTGACGGTGGCAATAATGAAAGCTTCGGTCAAACCATAGTCGTCCGATATATCTGCCGATACCGATACCGTTAAGCGATCACCGAATGTGAGCTCGGTGAACTGCGCAATGCCGGTAACGTTGATTTCCGGCGAACCATCTGAGCGTACGTCGATCTTATAAAAGTCAGAACTCTTTTCAAGAGTGTCTTTTCCCCAGCTAATCTGGTAAAACGTGGGGCGTGAGGAAATAAGGGCTGCTATATGTGCGCCATCCGCTTCCTTCAAGGTTAGTGTATCGGTATTTCCGATAACAATACATGCTTTTTTAACTGAATCAGTGAACGAAATCTGCCATTCAATTTTGCTGCCCTCTGGTACCGTCAGAGGCAGGGTTGTGCTTGTATATTGTTTCAGTCCGGTGTATGCTGGTGGAGCAATGGTTATCGACGCTGATTTGATACCGGGGAGTGATTGGAATACGATCTCATCGTTGCCGTGTGATTCACCTATGGGATGACTAACAAGTCCAGGCGACAAATCAAATGCAAACAATAACATGGTCGATGCACAGACGATAATTGCGAGCGGTATGCGGTGAGGAATCTTCAGGCGGCTGGATACATCAGGCAGCGCATCTTCAACGCGGCTTAACTGGAGACGCTGCAAGCCGTTGAGTTCAGCAATATCAGTGAAGAGGAGGTCGGAGCTGTTTTCAAGTTCCGGAAATGTATAATCGAGAAATCTGGCAATCTCTTTTTTCGTGGGTTGGTAGTTGAGCGTACGCCGGAGCACAATGAATGTAACAAGAGCAGCGACTGTACCTGCCACTGCCACCCATAAGGTAAATGGTGCGAATACCAGCACGACTCCGGTTACAAAGCCGGCACATGCCAGCGACCAGAATATTATCTCTGTTAGCCGCAGGAATGCAATTCGTTGTCGCAGTTGATCGATGAATTTTATTTCCGTGCCCACCTTCATTGCTTTCTGTGCTTTGATAAAATTCTTTCAACCAAAAGCATCCCCACGAGCAACAGCAGAAGCCATGGTGCGCGTGCTTCATTGTTCAACGCGGCCTTCCTCGTTGATCGTTCCCCATGCTTTAACGACCACATCATGTTGTCGGGCATGATTCGGCTGTCATATTTGTCCGCCAGCGCTCCAGGCTCATTGCCCGTAACTATTCTCGCCAATTCACCAACGAAATTTTGTCTGACTGCACTTCCGATATCAGGCGGGGGATTGAATATCCAAACATTATTGACACTACCGCCTACAGAATCCTGCATAAAGATTTCTCCGCCCGGATCGTATGCTTTTGTAAGGACGATCATGTTCTTTTTCTTCTCCGGCGAATCTTTCGCCAACCAAATCGTCAAGGCAACCGGATTCATAGTGTCTGTATTCAGATGAAGTGCGACGGGTTTGTGCAGCGTTCCGATTGCGTTGAGTGCTGCAATAAACCAATCCTTCTCACGTTCGTGGGCACTGTCCCAGGTGAGGTTGATATGTATTGAATCACTTGCTACAGCCGTATTTTGATTTTGTATCGTCTCAAACCAAACCGAATTGGCGGACGTGTAGCCTACGCGTTTACCTGAACCAGGCACTGAAGCAAGCTCAAAAGTTTCAATAGCAGTCTCAGTAACGGGAATCCAGTGCACGTGTTCGGGCAGGTTAACGCGTTCACCCTGAAAGTATTTGAATAGGGGAGAGCCAGCCAGCACAACGGTCTCGTATGATTGACGGGCAATATCTTCGGCAATCGTCCAGTAGTTCAAATGCCGGCTTGTGTCGTAGTATTCGGAAATCCGTTTTGTTTGATATCCTGCGTTCACAAGGCTGTCGATCAGCCCGGAGATTGAGGGTGATTCGGCTATGGCGTCTTCAATTAACAAGATTTTAGTTCGTGATTCGTCTTTTATCGAAACGCCGGCCAGGAACAGAACCAGTATGATAATGCAAAAAGCTCTGATCACAAGTAAGAAGACTTCGTTCAATCGGATGCCTTTGAATTGTGAAGAAGGTGTTTCTTCCAGAAATCGCAGGCTGCCGAATGGAACGGTCTTGCCTTCGCGACGACTTAACAAGTGGATCGCAACTGGAATGATCAGTCCCGCAAGTCCCCACAGCCACAATGGATTTGCAAACTGAATCATTACACGAGATTTTTCCTGACCTGAATAAAACTCCTGAGCACCTCGTCAACCGGTGAACTCATGTCAGCGAGGAAATAATGGATATCGCGTTCCAGGAACGCATCCCGTGTCGTGCTAATCCACGTTTCGAGCTTTTGCCTGTAGTTATCTCTCACCGCTGCGACGTTGATTCGTCGTGTTGAACCTGTCTCCAGATCCTGAAATGTAAAATTCCCATTTACTTCAAGCGTCCGCTCATTCCTTCCCATAATGTGGAAAACGATTACTTCGTTGCGTTTTGTCTTCAACTGTCTGACAAATCGAAAAAGCTCACCGTCATCATCATACAAGTCGGAAAAGAGTATAATCATTTCCTTCCGGTGATGATCAATTGCGCTTTCAAGTTCGGGAGTGTTCCTCCATGTCCCACTGACAGAGGCATCAACGAGGGCAGAAAGGACGCGCATGAAATGTTGATGTTCGAACCGTGGCTGAACATGAATGAACCGATTTCCGTTCACAATTGAAACGCCGTAGGCGTCGCCCTGCTTTCTTGCGAGGTACGCGATTGCCGCTGCAAAAATTTTCGCGTAGTCAAACTTCGACAGCTCAGATTCTGCGTATGCCATCGATTTGCTCGCGTCGACTACAACCTTAACCGTAATATTGGTTTCTATTTCGGATTGCTTGACAAAATACCGTTCGGATCGGGCATACATTTTCCAATCAAGCTGACGCAGGTCATCGCCCGGTTCGTAGCCGCGATATTGTGCGAATTCCTGGCCAAACCCAATGCTCATGCTTTTGTTGCTGCCGCTCATGAAACCTTCAACAATGATGCGCGCGATTAACTCCATCCCGTTCAATGACGAAAGTAGTTCAGGCTTTAGCAGGGATTTTATGCGCGCGTCCATTGTCAGACGGAAGCTTTAAGCGTTTTGCGGTAGTGGGCCAGAAGCTGTCGGGTAATTTCGTCAGACTCCATGCCTTCTGCTTCCGCTTTGAAGTTCAGCAAAATCCGATGCCGCAATACCGGATAAGCGACGTGCTCGATGTCTTCAGGCGTGACGGAATACCGTCCGGACAACAACGCCCTGGCCTTTGCTGTGAGCACCATAGCCTGGCCCGCACGAGGCCCTGCACCCCAGCGTACAAAGTCTTTCACTGCCTGGACTTCCGACGATGCGTGACGCGTAGCCCTGACGATGTTACTAACAAAACTAATCAGACCGTCGCTGATGTGAACCTCCCGTACCAGGCGCTGGGCCGCTGTAATCATTTTGCCATCCAGTATCTTGTTGATTTCGGTGTGTCGCGCACCCGTCGTATTCTTCAGTATCATTTCCTCGTCGGCCGCCTCGGGATAGCTGATGCGAATGAAAAGGAGGAACCTGTCAAGCTGAGCTTCCGGTAACGGAAAAGTGCCAGCCTGTTCGATCGGATTTTGCGTTGCCAGAATAAAGAAAGGCTGATCGAGGGGATAAGTAGTACCGGCATACGTTACCTTAAACTCCTGCATTGCTTCAAGCAATGCAGACTGCGTCTTCGGAGATGTGCGGTTGATCTCGTCTGCCAGAATAATGTTTGCGAAGATGGGGCCCTTGTTGAACTTGAAAAAGCGCTTACCTGTGGAGTGATCCTCTTCCAGAATTTCTGTACCGATAATGTCGGATGGCATCAGGTCAGGCGTGAATTGAATACGACGAAAGCGCAAATCAATTGCTTCAGCCAGGGTTCTGATCATTAATGTTTTCGCAAGACCGGGAACGCCTTCCAGCAGCGCGTGACCACCGGCCAGAAATGTTATTAGCAACTGGTCGATGGTTTCTGTCTGCCCCACAATTACTTTGGATATTTCCTCCCGCAGGGATCCCAAACGTGATGTAAGCTGCTGTATTTCTTCGTTCATGATTTGTTGTTTCAAATTATCGCGTCAGCGCATAGAGTACTATGTTGACGCCAAAACGCGTGTTGTCTATCTTATAAAATCTTTTGTTTCTGAAATCATAGTCCCATTCACAACCGTAGTCCTTGTTACTGTAAAGTACGCCGATTCGATTGTTAATCTGGATCGCTTTCAGATAGTCGTGCACGATGTCATCACCCCATCCATTCAGTTCCTGCGCTGTCGTTGGTGGCCCGTCAAATTGAAAGAACACCGAATAGAGTTTGTGATTGTTAGGAATCTTCGCAAGCTCGCCGGGGCCAAAAATCCGTTCCATTTGAATTTCAAATGATTTGGCGAAGAGTCCGTCGATATCGTGATTGCAATCATCGACAAATACGAAACCTCCGTTCCGGACATACTTTTCGAAATTTTCAGCTTCCTGTTTTGTAAACTCCACAAGCTTGTGGCCGCTGAGATAACAGAACGGGCAGTTGAAAATCTTATCGCTAGCGAGCGGAATGATATTTTCATTCGTATCGACAGGCAGGGTGGTGTATTCTACCAACGAGTTAAGCAAGTTCGAAGGCATGCGCTGGTCAACATCCCAGTCCCCCGACTCGTATTGAAGCCTCGTGAAAAAAAACTTGTTCCCTGTCAGCATACTCCCTAAAAATAAATAATCCCTTTGAACAAGGGATTATCATTGTCTGAATCACGTATTCGGCTAAACGGCGTCCGACAGGCTGGTGAATGTGAAATCCCTGATTTTCATATACGGAATAAGGTCGCCGTTTATGCGCACCTGCTTTCCAAGTGTCTCGAGGTTATTCAACATAATCACCGGGCTTTCGTTGAACCGGAAGTTCTTAACCGGGTGTTTGATCTTTCCGTTTTCGATATAGAATGTACCGTCGCGCGTCAGTCCTGTATAGAGCAGCGTCTGAGGGTCGACACTTCGTATGTACCAAAGCCGCGTAACAAGAATACCACGTTTGGTGTCTTTGATAAGATCTTCAAGCGACGCGTTTCCTCCGTCTATGATAACGTTCCCCGGAAAAGGAACGGGTTCGACATTTTTCTGAGATGCCCAGTAACGATCATAGAAAAGGTTCTTTACAACACCGTTACGAATCAGGTCCATCTTCTTTCTTGCGAGACCATCGCCAGTCCACGGTGAAGCAGGCACGTCGTCGTTAAAAGGATCGGTGTACATCGTTATACGTTCGTCAACGATTTTCTCATTGAGTTTTGTTCCACCACCTTTCTTTGAAAGAAAGCTTCTGCCCTCGTCGGCCTGTCTTGCGCCCATGTTGAAGCGCATGTTCCTGATGAGATCAGCAGCAGCCGCAGGTTCGAGAATTACGGTATATTTTCCCGGCTCTATGGCTTTAGCATTCTGGCTTTGAATAGCTTTTTCAATAGCGACTTTAGACGCTTCCGCGGTATTGAGTTTGGATACATCATTGAAGTCGCGTGTAACCCATCCCGAACCGGTGCCGTCTTCGGTACGCATGGTAACGGTGAAGTTCACCTCGGTGGCGCGGTTGTACGCAAAGAGTCCCTTCGAATTCATTATGGCACTGAATCCATCCTCGTCTTCGAGATATCCCGCTGCAGTGATCTTTTTTGCAGCCGCCGATTCAATACTGTACGCGGCCGCCTGGGCACGATAATCCGGATTGATCTTCGCTGTGGCTTCCTTAAAGGTTTTTGACTCACCGTATTGCTGCTGGCCCAGAGGTTCCATAAACTCGGGATTCGGTGGAGCGAGTTGAGCGAGTTCCTCGGATCGCTTCACAACTTTTTCAAGGGAGGCGGCATCAAACTCATTCACGGTGGCAACGCCGGACTTTTTTCCAAAATAGCTTTGTACAGCAAGCGTAACGTTGCTGTTTTCGCCAGCGGTGGATACCGTATTTCTGGCGTAACGGATATTTCCTTCGTTGGATCCGTTTAAGACAGCCTGGCAGCCATCGGCTTTCGAATATGAAATTACCTTTTCCAGGATCTGCTTTGCTTCTTCTTTAGAGTATATAGCCATTGTAATTACGTTTCGGTTATTGGTTATTATAGTGTGCGTCCTGTATTGATGACGTTGATGCCGTTAAAACGGGCAGTAGACGAACCGTGGGATACGGCACTCGACTGACTGGGTTGACCCTTTCCGTCGAAGAAGGAGCCGTTCAATCGGTAGTCACGTTCGTCGCAAACCTGAACACATGAGTTCCAGAATTCCTGCGTGTTCGACTGATACGCCACGTCTTTTAGCATGCCCGCAATCTTTCCGTTTTTGATTTCATAGAATAAGACTCCGCCGAACTGGAAGTTGTATCGCTGCTGGTCAATCGAATAGGATCCGTCTTTCACGATGTAGATTCCCTTGTCGACGTTTGAGATCATTTGTTCAGGCGTGAGCTGCTCCTTACCGGGCGCAAGTGAAACATTGGGCATTCGTTGGAACTGTACGCTATTCCAGCTGTCGGCGTAACAACATCCGTGGGATTCTTTTTCACCGATGATATGAGCCTGGTCGCGAATTGCCTGATAATTTACCAGGACTCCGTCCTTAACAAGATCCCAGCGTTTGGTCTTCACACCTTCGTCATCAAAGCCAACGGCACCCAGCGAACCTTCCTGCATTTTGTCGGCAATGAGCGTAACGTTCTTGCTTCCGTAGTTGAATTTTCCGGATTTCCATTTGTCGAGAGTCGCAAAGCTTGTACCTGCATAATTAGCTTCGAAGCCCAATACACGGTCGAGCTCTAACGGGTGGCCTACTGATTCATGTATCGTCAGCCAAAGGTGCGACGGCTCCAGTACCAGATCGTACTTTCCTGGTTCAACCGATTTTGCTGCCAGGATCTCTTTGCCCTGTTCAGCCGCCATCGCTGCATCTTCAATGATGTCGTATGATTTAT
Source organism: Bacteroidota bacterium (assembly GCA_023417955.1). Classification (GTDB taxonomy): domain Bacteria; phylum Bacteroidota; class Bacteroidia; order Cytophagales; family Cyclobacteriaceae; genus Ohtaekwangia. The sequence goes on along the minus strand of JAEZDW010000111.1, from coordinate 16,219 downwards.
TGTAGAGAATGGTATTGCCCGGACCCTGAATCTTGTCCTCGGCACGACCGTCGAGGTATTCAAAACCCATTCCAACGGGAGCGCTGAACGCCGCGCGTTGTTTGAACTGCCCCGACTTCGTATCGACCACTGTCACCTGGAAGTTCGGCCACGTGCGGTGTATGTCCTGATCAATGTAAGAACCTTCCGTTGAGGCGAAATACTTTTGTTCGTTAACGAGGAAAAGAACAGAATTGATAAAGTTGGCACCCTTTGCCATGGCAGCATCATTGGCTTTCAGAAGCAAATCTACCTTGTCTTTGATCGGAACTTCAAAGCCGTTCTTCACAATTGGTGTCTTATAAACCTGATCCCCGTGCGCCTTAACAGGAACCAGATTCACCGGCTCTTTTTGTACACGCCCATTTGCCTTTGCGATGGCAACAGCCTGCGCTGCAGCTTTTGTGATTCCATCAGGCGTAACATCGTTGGTTGACGCAAATCCCCACGTACCATTCGCTATAACACGAACTCCGCATCCGAAAGACTCCGTGTTGACAATACTCTGAACTTTGTCCTCGCGGGTAGTGACGAATTGATTCAGGTACCGCCCGATTCTCACGTCGGCGTACGAAGCGCCTTTGCTCTTTGCAGCGTTCAGTCCGATATCGGCAAGTTTCTTTTTCTGAGTCGCATCCAATCCGGGTTCAAGCAGGCGTGCTGCATCCACAGATTTTGCAAAAGATGAAATCGGAAGCGCCAGCGCGCCTGCGCTAATCCCTGCAAGTTGTATAAAATCTCGTCTTCGCATATGATCAGAGTGTTCGTCCGGTATTAATTACATTGATTCCATTAAAACGAGCTGTTGAACTTCCATGCGAAACAGCACTAACCTGTGAAGGTTGTCCTTTTCCGTCAAAGAACGATCCGAAAAGCCTGTAGTCGCTTGCGTCACATATCTTTACGCAGCTGTTCCAGAATTCTTGTGTGTTGGACTGGTAAGCAACGTCATTCAACATTCCGGTAATCTTGCCGTTCTTTATTTCAAAGAAGACCGTTCCGCCAAACTGGAAGTTATAGCGTTGTTGGTCTATACTATATGAGCCTCTGCCCGCAATGAATATTCCTTTTTCTACATCGCGGATCATGTCCTCGGCCGAGTATTTTTCTTTACCCGGCCTCAGCGATACATTGGGCATACGCTGAAACTGAACGTCGCTCCAGCTCTGCGAATAACAGCATCCGTGTGATTCTTTTTGGTCTATGATGTGTGCCTGATCGCGGATAGCCTGATAGTTAACAAGCACACCGTCTTTAATGAGATCCCATTCCCTGCACTGTACGCCTTCATCATCAAAACCTGCTGCTCCCAGGGAGTTAGCCTGTGTCTTATCGGCTACAATGTTTACAATGTCGCTGCCATATTTGAAGTTACCGCTCTTCCATTTATCGAGTGTGGCAAAACTCGTTCCGGCATAGTTGGCTTCGTATCCAAGTACGCGATCGAGTTCAAGAGGGTGACCGATGGATTCGTGAATGGTTAACCCGAGATGATTGGGTTCGAGGACCATGTCGTATTTACCAGGCTCAACAGATTTTGCAGATACCATTTCCCGCGCCTGTTTTGCTGCAAGAACAGAATCCTCAACGATGTCATAGCTGTTCTTATAGAACACCGTTCCCATCGGCCCACTGATTTTGTCTTCTTTGCGTGCGTCCAGATATTCGTAACCCATTCCCATTGGTGCACTCAGCGCCTGACGTGTCTTGAATTTTCCTGACGCTTTATCCACCGCTGTTACGTTGAAGGTAGGCCAAATCCGGTGGATATCCTGATCGATGTAGGATCCGTCGGTCGAGGCAAAGTATTTCTGTTCATTTACCATGAACAGGTTTGAGTTCACGAAAGAGGCACCGTTTTCAATGGCGGCGTTATTTGCATTGAGAAGAAGTTCTACTTTTTCAGAGACCGGAATCTCAAAAGCATTCTTTGTGATTTTTGTGTTCCATTTGACTTCGCCGTAACCTTTTACAGGGGCAAGTGTTACGGGTTCTTTTTGAAACTTCGAATTCGCCTTTGCAATTGCTATTGCCTGCGACGTGGCACGCTTTATACCGTCAGCTGTAACTTCATTCGTGGCAGCAAACCCCCACGTGCCGTTCGCGATAACACGAATACCTGCACCGAACGATTCGGTATTTACAATGTTCTGGACTTTTTCCTCGCGGGTGGTAATGAATTGGTTCAGGTAGCGCCCGATGCGTATGTCGGCATACGTGGCTCCCGAACTACGGGCCGTATTAAGCGCAATGTCCGCCAACCGTTTTTTCTCTTCGACCGCGAGAGGAGAGTCTAGAAGGGCTTCAACCGGTATTGGATTTCCGGGAACATATAACGGAAGCAACATTCCGCCCACACCCAGCCCGGCCAGCTGGACAAAATTTCTTCTCTTCATTCTAGGCTTTTTAGGTTAATAAGTTGTCCCTTCCCAAAACCGGGAACCAAGACATCTCAAAAGATAGGACAAACAAACCGCTTATTGGACGATTTTATAACATATGCTTTTAGATTATTTAAATGGCGGGATAGCGGAACGGGTGGATGTTCGCTTACAAGTGGCCAATCCATGAACTGAAAACCATGGGAATGTTTCGACAGAGACTGAGATTTCGCGGAGTCCTTAACGTAGGAAAGTGATATGCTTCGAAAAACTCTAATCCGGATTTCCCCTCCTTCGTGACCGAAGGAGCCTGTTAGATACCCCTCGGGAGCCCATCAGAAAACAGGGTTCCTCTTTGTGGAGATTTGCACGCCATCTTTTTGTGGTTTGTTCGCGGCAAACGCGTGCTGGACGCAATTTGGGTTCGGGTGCGGTCGACCAGCATTTGGAAAGGGTGCGCGGTGGCTGGCGTGGGCAGGGCTTCTCCCGATTGCGGATTTTGCGGTAAATACCGGGCAACCGGGAAAACGATATGAATGCTTTCACTTTAGCGCAACGCGCGGCCATTGGCTTCTTCGGATCGCTAAAACTTTCTCGACAAATATGTCTCAAATGTGCTACTACCCGCAACGGAATGCAAAACCACTCCGGCTCGATTCGCGTGCAATGACTTATAAAACAGTACTTTATAAAGATGTAACATACAGAGTAAAGCGTGTAACATAATCATAGCCTTGTGGCCGCGCGCCGGGGATATATTTGTTTACGTCGACTGCAAACGGTTTCTCGAACGATTGATCTTTTGAGCGACAGAAGTCGGCCAACCAAACCTTTGAACCCCCGAAATGGCTGTGAGCAGATTGGTCAAGCTAATCGAAAAGTCCCCGACACGCGCCCGTCTTACTCGATCCGGAGCAGTGCCCGGCCTGAGGCAAGCAGCTGCGTCTTACAATGACGCTGGCATCAAGACGGGGAAATCCAGGAGCAATACCCTTACAAAATTGCACACCCCGAACGGGTTTCTCCCGGCAGAAATTATACACCAGATACTGCCTGAAAATTCTTGTTTCTCATCCTGGAGCGACGGTTCCGGCAGCTCCTCTCAAAAGAATCGAAAAAACTATGGAAACACTGATCAATACCAGCTGACAAGTAAGCAATCCTGCCCCACTTCAGAATACATGCGTGGAGGCTACCTGTTTGAATTTTCGCACAATGAACCATCAACCTATGATAAGACAATTACCACGACAAATCCGGCAAGTAATGAAACATACCCTGACCGGTATCTGTGTTCAGTGCTTAATGGTCGGAGTACTGTCGGCATCGGACCTCAGTACCGGATTCCATAGCGAAACGGTCGGGGAAGAATTTACAAGTCCGACTAAAGAAATCTTTTTCCTTCAGCAGCGCGCAGTCTCAGGGCGTGTAATCGACCCGGAAAATAACGAAGGCCTGCCCGGGGTAAACGTGATTGTAAAAGGAACCACAACGGGAACCGTAACCGATGCAGACGGAAGATATAGTCTGAATGTTCCCTCGGCAGAATCTGTGCTGGTATTCAGTTCCATTGGATATGTGACCCAGGAAGTCGTTGTGGGTCAGAACGCTGTTATCAATATAACCCTCACGGGTGACGTAGTTGCGCTGTCTGAAGTCGTAATCGTTGGTTACGGTGAACAGAAGAAGGAGAGTATCGTGGGTTCAATCACCCAGACCTCCGGAGCGGTGCTTCAACGTGCCGGTGGTGTATCAAACGTGGGTGCCGCGCTAACGGGTAACCTCCCCGGTGTTGTAACTATGTCAAGTAGCGGTATGCCCGGTGACGAAGATCCGATGATCCTTATTCGCGCAGCAAGTTCCTGGAATAACAGAGAGCCGCTTATTCTGGTCGATGGTGTGGAACGTCCGATGCGCGGCGTTGACCTAAACGCAGTCGAATCCATTTCGGTGTTGAAAGATGCATCGGCAACGGCTGTCTTTGGTGTTAAAGGTGCCAACGGGGTAATACTCATCACAACAAAACGCGGAAAGGAAGGATCAGCCAAAATTGATTTCACCTTTAGTTCAACCGTTAAAGCGCCGTCAAGACTTCCTAACAAATATGACTCCTACGACGCTTTGATGGCGCGCAACGTCGCCATTGAGCACGAGCTGGGGGTATCACCTGATTCCTGGGCCTATATCCGACCCCAGTCTTTCATTGAAAATTATCGCAATCAGACAAGTGTGGAACAGGCGGAGCGCTATCCGAATATTGACTGGCAAAAAGAACTGTTCAAAAGTTACGCGATGGCGTATAATGCTAACCTGAGTGTTTCAGGTGGTACCTCCGTATTGAAATACTTTACTTCGGCAGACTTTCAGTATGAAGGGGACCTTTTCAGAGTGTGGGACAACGGCCGTAACTACGATCCCGGTTATGGATTCAACCGCCTGAATGTTCGTAGTAACCTCGATTTCCAGTTGACAAAATCCACGGTTTTCAAAGTCAACCTTTCCGGATCAAACGGTATAAGAAAGAGTCCGTGGAACCAGAGGAATAACTCAGACTGGGCTGTGGCCCAGCAATGGGCAGGTGCGTATAACATCGCTCCTGATGTATTCATGCCGAAGTATTCGGATGGCTCATGGGGATATTATCCTGACATTTCAAACGTGAGCAACTCCGCCGCCAACCTGGCACTTGGAGGCGCAATGACTACAACCAACACGCGCATAAATACCGATTTCATTCTGGAGCAAAAACTGGACATGATCACAAAGGGATTGAATTTCAGAGGGTCAATTTCCTGGGATAATGCATTTGTCGAATTCAATCGCGGTGTGAATGACCTTTTTAATGATGCACAACAAAAGTGGATCGATCCCATTACTGGCAAGGCGACTTACAAGATCGAATACGATCAGAACAATAAGTTCGATTTTATGCAGGGTGTATTGTGGAATCACTCACCGGGTCAAGTGGATAACGGTCTGACTGAGCGCAACCTCAACTTTCAAATTCAACCAAGCTGGACACGAAGCTACGGCAAGCACAATGTCCACGCCATGGGTATGTTAATGCGCGAACAAAGAGCATCCGGTCACCAGATACCGCGGTTCCGGGAAGACTGGGTTTTCCGGGCAACATATGATTTCAACAACAAGTACTTTATCGAATACAACGGAGCGTACAATGGCTCCGAGCGATTCAGCAAAGAATACCGTTTTGCATTCTTTAATTCCGGCGCGGTAGGATGGGCATTAACAGAGGAACCGCTCTTCGACGATATCGCTTTTCTCGACCTTCTCAAAATCAGAGCTTCTTACGGAGAGATCGGTGATGATAACCTGATGAGGAATGGTCAACCGCTCCGATGGCTGTATATGACCCAATGGGAATACAGAGGCAATGCGTCTCTTGACTTAAACCAGGGTAACAGCCCCTACACGTGGTTCCGGGAGCAGGCTGTTGGAAATCCGGATGTGCGTTGGGAGACTGTGCGGAAATTCAACGCAGGTATCGACTATGCCTTTATGAAGGGAACTTTCTCAGGTAGCGTTGATTTCTTCCGCGATAAGAGATTCGATATTATCGTCCGCGGCGAAGATCGGGCTGTCCCTTCTTACTATGGTACGACGCCGCCGGCAGCGAACCTTGGATCTGTTCGCGCGCAGGGTTTTGAAATCGTTCTCAATATCACCAAGTCATTAGGAAATGATCTGCGTCTCTGGGCCAACCTGAATATGACCCACTCCAAGAACAAAATTCTTAACGCAGATGATCCTGCGCTGTACGACGATTATCGAAAACGAGCCGGCTATGCCATCAATCAACACAGGGCATGGGTTGACGCTGGATTCGTGAATACTTACGATGAGATATATGGAACCCCACAACTGAATACGAACGATAATCAGAAACTTCCCGGAGATTACTACATCATCGATTTCAACGGCGATGGTATCGTAGATGATTCAGACAGAATTCCATTCGGCTATTCCGACACTCCGCAGAACACCTTCAACGCGACGTTGGGATTTGAATGGAAAGGATTCAGCGGATTTGTTCAGTTCTACGGCGTGAGCAACGTGACACGCGAAGTGCCACTCAACAGCTTTGGCAGCCGACTTAACACCGTATACGATATGGGAACCTGGTGGTCGAGAGAGACACCCGATGCAGATGTCGTCGTACCGCGATGGCTGTCTACCCCGAGCTACTACAACGGAACGCAATTCCTGTTTGATGGATCTTATGCGCGATTGAAAAACGCAGAACTCGCCTATACGTTCGGTGCGGGCGGACTCGGTAAACTCGGGTTTTCAGCCCTGCGGATTTTTGTGAATGGTAACAACCTCTGGGTATGGTCGAGGATGCCTGACGATCGCGAATCCAATTTCGCCGGAGCCGGCGGTCAGGGCGCTTACCCCACTGTGAAGCGCTACAACTTTGGTCTACGACTCTCACTTTAATTGAACATCAATGAAGAAGGTATATAAGACACTTTTGCGCGGCGCTTTTGTGATCGCTGCAACGTTTGCCCTGCAGGCGTGCCAGGACTTCCTGGACAAGGAGGCGGATTCTATCGTATCCGAAGGTGAAGCATTTAAGAACTTCAGAAACTTTCAGGGGTTCATTGAAGAAATTTATAACTGCATCCCCGATAAGGAGAAACATTACTGGACAACTTCATGGAACTGGGGCGACGACGAAATCTTCAATCTCGAGGGAAGCTGGCACATGACGAATCAGGTAGACCTCGGGAACTTCTGGGCGTGGCAGGCAGGACGTATGAGTCAGCCCGGCGCCTGGCTCGATAAGCCAACTACAGACCCTGCGTCCACCGACAAATTTAACCATGCACTGTGGCCCCATGCGTGGTATTGTATCCGTAAGGCTAATATCGGTCTCGCTAATCTCGATCTGCTGACGTCTGCGACACAGGAAGAAAAAGACGTCATCGCCGGACAATTATATTTCTTCCGGGCATGGTGGCATTTCGAATTGATGCAATATTTCGGAGGGCTTCCTTATATCGATGTGGTACTGCCTGCCGATGAGAAGCCTACTTTGCCAAGACTCAGTTATCAGGAGTGTGCCAACAGAGCAGGGGAAGATCTCGCCAAGGCAGCAGCTTTATTGCCGATAAACTGGGATAATACGTCAGTAGGAAGAAACACCGTTGGCAAGAACCAGCTGCGCGTCAATAAAATAATGGCACTCGGATATCTCGGCAAGAATTACCTCTGGGCAGCGAGTCCTCTGATGAAGAACGGAGCACAAACCGGTGGAGGCAATACGTACAACTATGATGAGGAGTACGCAAGGAAAGCAGCCGAAGCATTCGGTCAGTTGCTTGCCCTGGTTGAAAGTGGTCAGACACAATATGCGCTGGCAGAATTTGATTTTGAAAATATATACGATCACAAAAAGTCAGCAGGAGCAAATACGAGATTCAGCGACAATTTTTATACTACCGGACAAAACTGGCTGATGCCAGGATCCACTGAAGCTATTTTTCGCGGGCCATCCACCGACTTCAACGGTAGCAACTGGAACACTACAAAGACATTTGGTCCAAAGGTTCAGGGAATCGTGGAGCACGATAATATCATTCACCAGCCCACGGCAAATTATGTGAAGTTCTACGGTATGGCCAATGGTTTACCGTTGGACGACCCTGCCTCTGGTTTTGATCCCGCCTATCCGTTCAAAGATCGCGATCCACGCTTCTACCACGACATCGTATTCGATGGATTCAAATACGTAAATGCCGCAATGCCCCCCGACATGGAATACCTGCGCTACGTGGGGCTTCATACAAACGGTACTATGCGGAGCGCCGCTAACGGTAGCCGTACAGGATATTTCATTCAGAAACTCGTTCCGCATACTGCCAATAAATATGACGGTGCCTATAACTGGAGCGGAAACCTTCATGTGTATCTGCCTTATATGCGTCTCGCCGACATCTATCTGATGTATGCTGAAGCATGCGCAGCTTTCGGCGGCGCCTCGGGGAAATCCAACAACTTCGACAAGACAGCCGAAGACGCTATCAATACACTTAGGGATCGCGTTGGCGCCGGACACGTTCATGCAACATACACCGGAAGCAAACAGAAGTTTCTGGATGAGGTACGCAGAGAGCGCGCCGTTGAGTTGTCGTTTGAAGGTTTTCGTTTCAACGACCTGCAGCGTTGGTTGTTGCTTACGGAGTATCCTTACAATGTAAAGACATCACAGGAATTTGACCGCCTTGAATCTTCTGACTTCTTTAAAGAAAACGATCCAAGAGAGGCACGAGTTGCCAACTTCCGCGAACAGGAAATCCTTACGCGACAGTTTGGAACAAGACATTACTGGTTTCCTCTGAAGATTTCTGATGTGTCGATGTACCCGGAGTTTGAACAGAACCCGGGATGGTAAGGTTGTTCAACGTAGAAATGATTCAAACCAAAATCTTCCGACAATGAGAACTCATCGTACGCTTTTGCAGAGACAAGTAAGTGCAGGAGCGTTCATTGTCGGCAGCAAAAAATTAAACTATATGAAATATTATTTACAGCTAAGTTTCATAGCCTGTGCTGCGCTTTTCGGAGTCTCCGTAGTGAATGCGCAGGACATCGAAGAAAACCAGCCTGACTCGACTGCTATGACTCCTGAAACGTCGGGGACAGTGCAAGGCGCTTTTAGGAAAATTCCTGAGAGCCAGTTTCTCGGCGGCGCGACCGTTGTCGATATATCCGAACTAATCGGGAAGAACTATACCACGTACAGTCTTGACAACATGCAAGCATTCGTAGGAGGCTGGACAGGCGGGGCATTGTGGGGAATGAATGAATGTCTTGTGCTCGTTGATGGTATACCGCGTGACGCCAGTAACGTAGTGCCTACAGAAATCCAGCAGATTACTTTTCTTAAAAGCGCGGCTGCCGTCATGTTGTATGGTAGTCGTGCCGCCAAGGGTGTCGTTAATATAACGACGAAAAGGGGAACGTCGGAGCCACTAAGGATCAATGTTCGTGCAAATACAGGCTTTAACGTTTCGAAAAGCTATCCGAAGTATCTCGGTTCGGCCGAATATATGACGCTTTACAACGAAGCAATTACCAATGACGGCGAGGCGCCGCGGTACAGCGCCGAGGAGATATATCACTCAGCCTCCGGGTTGAATCCTTACAGATATCCCGATGTTGATTTTTATTCTTCGGACTATTTGCGTAAAGCTTATAACACAAGCGACCTGTTCACCGAATTCTCCGGAGGCAATGAAAAGTCACGCTTCTATACCAATATCGGCTACATACGCCAAAATGATATCTTCAAGTTCGGAGAAGCCAAACACAACTATATCGATCGCCTTAATGTACGCGGTAACGTTGACCTGGCTATAACAGAAACCATCACGGCTTTTGTAAATGCTAACGCAACGTTTTATAATGCGCGAACAGCAAACGCGACGGATAGTAATCCGGACGACCCGGATAACGTCGACAACTACTGGACATATTCGGCAACAATGCGTCCGAATCGGGTTGCACCCCTTATTCCTCTGAGTTACATTGACCCTAACGACCAGGTTACTCTCCAGACAATTGAAGGGGGTAGCAACATCATCGACGGCAAGTATTTGCTCGGCGGTTCACAAACGGACCTGAATAATATTTTCGCCGACTACTACGCAGGCGGTCACAGCAAGTGGACAAGTCGCCAGTTCCAATTCGACGCGGGATTGAATTTTGACATGTCCAGGATCATGAAGGGACTCTCGTTCCATACGCAGTATGCAGTGGATTATGCCACTACATATAATACGTCCTATAATAATACGTACGCAGTCTATGCTCCTGAATGGTACAGCTATAATGGTGAAGATGTCGTCGTTGTTCCGGCAGATAACAAGTACAACAATGATGAGAAATCCGGTGTGCAGAACATATCCGCCAGCAGCAGCCGCCAGACCATTGCAATGAATTCGTACCTTGATTATGTCACAACGGTGGGAAGCGATCATAACGTTTCGGCCCGTCTTGTCGCGAATGGATTTCAACAAACCTGGTCCGGAGTATATCACCGAACAGGAAACGCTAACCTTGGTCTGCAGATTAATTACGACTATCAGCGCAAGTATTTCGTCGATCTTGGAACAGCGCTGGTGCATTCAGCAAAGCTGGCTGAAGGCAGCCGTAGCGGATTGTCCTATTCAGGTACGCTGGGATGGAGATTGAGCCGCGAAGGATTTATGGCTAACTCTTCCGTCTTCGACGATCTGATTATCAGTGCATCAGGAAGTCTTCTTAAAACAGATATTGACATAAGAGATGATGACCGGGAGTTTCACCTGACAGAGGCGAACTACACGCAGGCAAACGGAGCCTGGTGGGGATGGCGCGATGGCGCTTCGGAACGTTCCACCAATTCGATCCGCGGAGAAAATAAAGACCTCGGTTTCGTAAACAGAAAAGAGTTCACATTAAATCTGCGGACGTCGATGTGGGACCGACTCATCACTGCCGACGTGTCTTTCTTTGCCAATACGATGGAAGGATTGATAATCCAGCCCACTACAATTTATCCAAGCTACTTCCGGACATTCTATCCGGATGCGTCATTCATCCCTTATGCAAACTTCAACAATCATCAGCGCAAGGGTATTGACTTCAACGTCGCGATAAACAAAGATCTTGGAGACGTTGGATTTTCAATCGGCTTCTCAGGGATGTATCATACCTCCAAAGCGACCCGGGTTGATGAAAACTTCGAGGACGATTATCAAAACCGGACGGGCAAGTCGCTGGACGGTTTGTGGGGCCTGAAGAGTGCGGGGCTATTCCAGACGCAGGACGAAATTGACAACAGTCCGGAACAGAAGTTCGGCGGTACCATCAAGCCCGGCGACATTAAATATGTGGATCAGAATGGTGATGGAATAATAAATGAGCGGGATGAAGTATTCCTGGGGAGAGGCGGCTGGTATGGCGCACCGTTCATCGGCGGCGTTCATCTTACTGCAAGGTGGAAAGGCTTTACACTGTTTGCGATGGGAACTGCAAGTTTCGGAGGCTACGCGCTTAAGAATAATTCCTACTTCTGGATTTATGGTAACAGAAAGTATTCTGAAGTGGTGCGTGACAGATGGACGGAGGAAACAAAAGCGACGGCTACATATCCGCGTCTGACAACGACTAACGGGATCAACAACTTCAGGAACTCCGACTTCTGGCTATATAAGACCAATCGGTTCAATATAGCGCGGATCCAGTTAACGTATGATTTACCAGCGAGTTTGCTGGAGAGTTCATTCTTCGACGGGGTCTCGATATATCTAAGTGGCGCAGACCTCCTGACAATTTCCAAAGAAAGGGAGATTCTCGAACTGAACATCACGAGTGCACCTCAGACGCGCTTTTATAACATTGGTGTTCGGGCCTCATTCTAATATTCACTACTAACAAAGGAATCACGCAATGAAAAAGATACTTAAACTTTCTGCACTGATCGTCCTGCTCACGGCTTGTGAAGATGTAATGACACCAGCCATTGAGAATATTCGGGGTCTGGACGCAATGTACAAGGAACCGGGGTATGCACAGGGTATTCTGGCAAACGCGTATATTCTCCTGCCTTATTCATCGGGACCTACTACCGACCTTGCTACCGACGACGCGGTATCTAATGATATAGAGAATGCTTATCTGCGAATGGCTTCGGGTTCGTGGTCTTCCGTTTACGATCCGACCTCTCAATGGCAGGCACGTAGAAATGCCATTCAATACCTGAACATTTTTCTCGCCAATGCCGACAAAGTGGAATGGAGTATTGAAGAGCCTATACGCATCATGTTCAACGATCGCCTGAAAGGCGAAGCTTACGGTTTACGTGCCCTGCAAATGTATCACCTGCTGCTGGCGCACGGTGGCTGGTCCGCCGATGGTCAGTTGTTGGGCGTTCCCATCGTTACTGAACCTGAAACACCTTCGTCGGATTTCAATCAACCGCGAAACACATTTCAGCAATGTGTTGACCAGATTTTGGCAGATGCGAATCAGGCATTGGACCTTCTCCCTTTGGATTATAAGAAGTTTTCTCCGGCCGAGCTGCCTGAACGCTATCAGGGTATGGAGGGGATTACAATAACAGATTACGAGCGCGTTAACGGTGAGCATATGCGCGGACGCATGTCAGGAAGAATCGTTGAAGCGATTCGCGCGCAGGTTGCTTTGCTGGCTGCAAGCCCTGCATATAGCGAAGGCACCAATATAACCTGGGAAGACGCAGCAAATTATGCGGCAAATGTTCTCGACCGTATAGGCGGTCCCAACGGACTCGCTGCAAATGGTAGCATCTGGTATACTGCCAACTCGGGAATCGAACAACTCGCAGCAGGCGCTACGCCTTCGGAGATCATCTGGCGAAGCGATATCGGACAAAGCCTCGACCTCGAAAAGGAAAACTTTCCGCCGTCACTGTTTGGCAGTGGTCGCGTTAATCCTACCCAGAACCTCGTCGATGCGTTTCCGATGGCCAATGGGTATCCGATCGGCAATCCTTTGAGCGACTACGATCCGGAAAATCCCTACAGTAACCGCGACCCCCGCCTGGCCCGGTATATCGTCTTAAATGAAAGTCAGCAGGGACCAAACAATGACGTCATCGTCACAGGCACCTACGGAACAAACAACGACGCAATAAACAGGGAGCGCGGCTTTTCAACCCGAACAGGTTATTATCTGCGAAAGCTGCTCCGGGCAGACGTCAATCCGAATCCCAACTTCAACACGACACAAAAACATTACAATGCACGCATCCGCTATACAGAAATCTTTCTTGCGTATGCGGAGGCAGCAAATGAAGCATGGGGACCTGTTGGTACCGGAACGCATAGTTACTCAGCATACGATGTCATCCGTGCGATTCGTCAGAGAGCTGGTATCACCGACGGAGACGCATATCTCGAATCCGTCAAGAACGACAAAGAGCAGATGCGTGAACTCATTCGCAATGAACGCCGACTTGAACTTTGTTTTGAGAATCATCGGTTCCGCGATCTGCGTCGTTGGAAAGTTGACCTTAACAAAATAAACGAGGGTGCGCGCGGTCTCCAAATCGCGAAATCAGGAAGCGACCTCATTTATACACCAGTTGCCGTCGAAGCGAGAAGTTATCAGGGATATATGTATCATGGTCCGATCCCTTATAGTGAAATCAATAAGTGGAGCCAGTTACAGCAAAATGCAGGGTGGTGATTATGAAGATTATGAAAAGACAAAAAAGGGAAAATATGAAAAATATTCTACTCTCAAGCTTATGTGCCGGGATGCTATCGGCTCTTCTCATGAGCTGCGAAAATCAGCAAATAGAATTTCCGGACTATGGTGAGACGACGGTTTACTTCGCTTACCAGTTTCCAGTGAGAACAATCGTACTCGGAGAAGATATCTATGATACAAGTCTTGATAACGAAGGCAGGTGCGAGATTTTCGCGACAATGGGAGGCGTTTACTCCAACAAGGAGAAGATTGACATCGAAATAGCGGTAGATAATTCTTTGGTCAATAACCTCTTCTTCGACGGGGCCTTCACATCTCCCGTGCTGCCGATGCCTGCCACGCACTTCACTTTGTCCGGCAACAAGATTTCGCTGGATCGTGCCCTGCAGGGGAGTGTCGGCGTTCAATTAACCGATGCCTTCTTCGCTGATCCGGAAGCGATGAACAACACGTATGTTATCCCGTTGCGTATGGTCGATGCCACGCACGCCGATCGCATTCTGGCAGGTGTTCCCAAGGTCGACGAGCCCAACAGACTTAACACCGCCGACTGGGATGTGTTACCAAAGGATTACGTACTGTATTGTGTGAAGTTCATCAACCCCTGGCATGCGAATTACCTGCGCCGCGGAAAGGATGAAATTACGATGGACGGAGTGCCTTCAACTGTAGTGCGTCATCAATCCACTGTCGAGAAAGATGAAGTTCGTAAACTCTTCACGGCCTCACGCAATGCATTGAGGTATCCTATGGATTACAAGAACAAGGCTGGTCAGAACCTGAACATGTCAGTCATCCTGAATTTTGATGAAAATGAAAAATGTACAGTTTCTCCAATGGCTTCAGAGTATCAATTAAACGATTCCGTCAGAGTCTATAACATTACTGCAACCGGAAACGGAGCTTTCGTAAAGAAGGGCGAGAAAAACAGTTGGGGTAACAAAGATCGCGACGTGCTTTACGTAGCGTATAATGTCAGCTATGAAGTTGAGACCCAATACCCGAAAGAAGAACTGCCTCCCACGTTTGAGCAGGCAACGTACATCACGACTGATACCTTAGTGGTTCGCGATCGGGGTGTGAAGGTGGAACAGTTCGAACCCGTATTACAAAACTAACTTGAAATAATCGGAACCAATTATGATACGATTAAGAAAGCTTTGCATCAGTGCCTTTGTAATTTCGGCACTGGCCTCATGTGCAGATGAAAGCAAATTACTGTTCGTGGTTGACAAACCTGGAACAATCGCTGAGCATGAATACTTAAAAAGTTATGACGTACTGAAATCTTATATTGATCGCAGTGCGAGTCCTGCTTTTAAACTCGGTGCTGGCGTGTCGGTCAATGACTTCACGACGAAAAGCCCGGAGTACAGCATGATCGTTTCCAACTTCGATGAAGTTGTTGCCGGATGGGAGATGAAGCATGGAGGAGTGGTCCAGGACGACGGAAGCCTGAATCTTGCTAACGTCGAAACCTTTATAGCAAAAGCCAAGGCAGCGGACATTGCGATTTACGGGCACACACTCTGCTGGCATGCCAATCAAAATGCCAAGTATCTGAACAGTACGATCGCTCCGACAATAATTCCCGGAACCGGTGGACCGGCCTGGGAACCTGTTGTCACTATCGATTTCGAGACTGACGATGATTCGAACTACACGTCAAACAACGAGGCCGTCCGGGAATTCGTTTCTCCGGGTGCGGACGGAACGGGACGGGCGTTGAAAGTCACGAATGCCGAAGTCCGGGAGAATGACTGGAACAGCCAGTTTTTCGTTACGTTCCCACAGAATACACAACTTGGTGAGAAGTATATGCTAACCATGGATGTTCGCGCCGATGTCGAGGCAGGCTATTCTACCCAGGCGCACATCGTACCCTACTCATATAAGCACTGGGATTTCTTTGGTGCGATTACCGCGACACCGACGTGGACGCAGTATATAAGGGAAATAACCATTGATGCGAATACAGAAGGCGTAACGACTATTGCTTTTAACCTCGGCAACACAGCGACGAGTTATTACTTCGACGACATCAGTATCACCAGGCTGAACGAAAGTGGTGGCGGCGGCGGACCGACATGGGATCTTGTGTCAGGCGCCGATTTTGAAACGGATAGTGAATCGAACTACTCCTCGAACAACGAGGCCGTCAAGGAATTCGTTTCTCCCGGAGCAGACGGTACAGGCCGGGCACTGAAGGTAACCAATGCTGAAGTTCGTGAGAACGACTGGAACAGCCAGTTCTTTTTCACCTTTCCCGTGGCTACACAGCTTGGTGAGAAGTATTTGCTAACCATGGATGTCCGGGCCGATGTCGAGGCAGGCTACTCCACTCAGGCGCACATCGTGCCCTACTCGTACAAACACTGGGATTTCTTTGGTGCGATAACGGCCACTCCGACGTGGACGCAATATATCAGGGAAATAACAATCGATGCGAATACGGAAGGTGTAACTACCATCGCATTCAATCTCGGGAATACAGCAACGAGCTACTATTTTGATAACATTACAGTTACGAAGTATAATGA
>JAEZDW010000514.1 GCA_023417955.1 Bacteroidota bacterium | reverse complement strand
GCGTAAGACAACGAGTTTGTCAGCGTGAAATAGTTGTCCGGCCACTCGAGTAGGCGACCAAGGCCAATGCTCACGTTATGTGCTCTGATGCTTCGCGAAAATTCGGCTGAGCGCGAGAAGAAGTTGTCTGAGAACCGTGAAACGGAATGGACATAGCTCACGCTGAGCGATTGAGGCTTACGACCGCCGAGCCATGGCTCTGTAAACGACACCGAATAGCTCTGGAAGGAACGGCCATTGGCTTGTGCACGAAGCGAAAGTCTTTGACCATCACCAACAGGGAGCGGACTCCAGTTCTTTAGTTTAGGAATGTTGCGCAGCGAGAAATTGTTAAACGTCAAACCCAGCGTTCCGACAAAGCCGTAGAAACCACCCCATCCGCCGGAGAGTTCAACCTGATCATTTGATTGTTCTTCTACCTGCCATTCGATGTCAACCGTACCATTGGCAGGGTTCGGCAGGAGGTCCTGGCCAATCTTGTCGGGTGCGAAAAATCCAAGTTGCCCGAGTTTCTGTTGGGTGCGGATCAGGTCGGAGCGTCTGAACTTCTGACCGGGAATGGTGCTGAGCTCGCGCCGAATTACGTGGTCATTTGTTCTTTCGTTCCCGACAATAGTCACTTCGTTGATCGTGGCCTGCTCCCCTTCGAAGATTCGCATTTCAACATCGATCGAATCACCTTCGACTGCAACTTCCACCGGTACAATTCTGAAGAAGAGGTAACCATCGTCCATGTAAAGCCCGGAAATGTCAAGACCCTTGGGATTGAATGTGATCTTCTTGTCGATGAGTTCTTTGTTGTAGACATCACCTTTGGAAATGCCAAGTACGGCATTGAGCTGCTTGTCTGTATAGACGTAATTACCTTTCCAGAAGATGTCGCGGAAGTAATACTTCGGCCCTTCTGAAACGAGAAAATCGATATTAATTGAGCGCTTGTTGTGAGCGTAGATTGAATCGGAAATTATTTCCGCGTCGCGATACCCTTTGGAGTTATAGAATTCGATTACTTTTTGTTTGTCGTCTTCGTAGTCTGTGAGGATAAACTTCGACGAGTTGAAAACATTGAGTTTAACATTGTCGTGGAGGAATTCCAGAAACTCCTTTTTGCTCACGGCATAGCTTGTGTCTACAAATTCCTTTGGTTTGAGATTGAGTACACCGCTGATTAAAGCTCTGTGTAAGGAGAAGCGCGCATATTCGTGCGTGTTCTTCATCTTCTTCTTGATCTTTGCATCGTCGATGTTATCGTTCCCCACAAAGTTTATGTGATGAATTTTCACTTTTGATTTCGGAGCAACGGCGATCTTCAATTGTATTCCGTCGCGACTGATCGTGTCGCGTTCCTGTGTTATTTTAACCTCAGCATTGAGGAAGCCCTTTTTTACAAAATGTTTTCGCACCGCGATTTCGGTGTTACGGATCATCGCATCGTTGACGATTCGACCAAGAATCAATTTCAGGTCGTCTTTAAGACTGCTTTCCTGACCTTTGGTAATTCCGGTGAAATAGTAACCGGTTAAACGCGGCCTCTCGGCAAGCTGAAGGCTTAGAAAAACGTTATCACCTTCTACCTTATCAACTTTGATGGTAACATCACCCACCAGACCATGCTTCCAGAGGTTCCTGATGGCGTTCGAAATTGCATCGCCGGGGATTTTGATTTTGTCACCAACTTTGAGACCAGTTAGCGAGATCATGGCATTCTTATCCAGAATGTTCAGTCCTGAAACCTCAATTCCTGCTATCGTGTATTCGCGTGGGTTGGCGTAGTTCAGCGTGCTTTGTGATTCCGATGGTCTGCCCCGACGATCGCGGTTCATGATTTGCGCCAGGGAGGTGAACGAAATCAGAATGAGAAGTGTAAGAAGTAAGGTCGGTTTCATCAAACAGGATTCATTTGTTCACTGGTCTTTCCAAAGCGTCGCTCACGTTGTTGATATGACCAAATTGCTTCATACAGGTGTTCCTTTCTGAAATCCGGCCATAACGTTGGCGTGATGTACAGCTCCGTGTAGGCAATCTGCCAAAGCAAAAAATTGCTGATCCGCATTTCACCACTGGTTCTGATCAACAGCTCCGGATCTGGGATGCCGGAAGTCTGCAAATAGTTTTCGATCACCCGATCGTTTATTGAGTCCGATTTCAAAATTCCTTTTTCGACGTCCTGTGCGATGGCTTTGACCGCTTCAGTGATTTCCCATCTGCCGCTGTAGCTGAGGGCCATGATCAGGGTAAGTCCGGTGTTTTGCTTCGTGCGGTCTATTGCCCAGGCGAGGTTTTGCTGACAATCCGGCGGCAAATGCGAGGTGTCGCCAACGGTAAGAAGTCGAACCTGGTTTTCCATGAGGGTGTTGATTTCCTTCTTCACGGTGTCAACCAGCAATTCCATCAGGCTGTCGATTTCTTCTTTTGGCCGGCCCCAGTTTTCGGTTGAAAACGCATACAGAGTCAGATAACGGACTCCAAGCTCGCCGCAGCCTTCCGTTACTTCTCGAACAGCCTGCACCGCGTTCCTGTGGCCGAAGATCCTCATGGCACCTTTCTTCTTCGCCCATCGGCCATTTCCATCCATGATGACGGCGACGTGTTGAGGCAGTCTGTTTAAGTCAATATGTTCCTTGTACGAAGCCACGGGGCGCCAAAATTAGTAAAAAGTAAGATGGAAACGGTGGATATTTTCTTGTCGCGCAAAATTACTTGTATGGGTTCGTCGGGCAAGGAATGTTGTAAAACGTTCTTGTCAGGGTGACGCCGAGAAAGTAATACGTATCGTTGTCGTTGGGATTGCCATACTGAAAATTCTTGAAACGCTGGTCGCCCGCGGAGACGTTGTCGATGTAGTCAGAGAACGTTTTTCGAACGCCGAACTCAAGCGAAAAATACCACTTGGGATTGTGGACGTATTTTATACCACCTCCAAAGGGAACAGCCCCCTGGATATTGCTGTATTCTGCAGTTTTTTCATCGTTTCCGCTGATGCCAAACAGGCCAAGTCCGGCGAACAGGTAAGGCGTAAACCGGACGAACCGTTTTGTCTCGCGCCAGTTCAGGAAGTGATACTCCATCACGGCGGATGTCTCAAAAAGGAAGATGTCGAACGAAGCGTCGCGTACGCTGGCAAACTTGTCGATTGGGGTTTCCGACGCGCCGAGTAGTCCTGCAACAACGCCGGCACGGAAACTAACGACGGAACTCAGGTTTGCGCGGTAAAAGACAGTAGCTGCAGGTTTGGAAAACTTCAGATTGTAATTCCGGACAAGGTCGCCTGTATAATTAAGCGTTCCAAGGCCGAACCCCACCTCTGATCGTTGACAGAAAGAAAAGCCAGGAAGAAGGCATGCGATAGACAGCAGAAGTGCTATTCGATAGAGCATCAGTTAAATCTCATCTAAACTTCGCGCGATTGTATGTTTTGCCGTAAATGTACGTAAGTTTTAAAGTTGTCATCGTATAAATGTCGCGATCGTTCTGGCCTCCGCGCTTATTCCAAACCATTTCATGTCCATAACCAGGCAGCACGTCGTACACGCGGTTATGGCCATCGACCGTAGACGGCAGCGCAACCAACTGGTCCGTTATGCCGGGCAGCTCATTAGAGCGGTATGAAAGTGCTTTTGCAAGTTCGTTGTCGCCGAATACACCCAGGTCAACATAGTTCTTGCTGACGTCGTCAATGTAATCGGTGAAAAGATAACGGAACCCGAATTCAACCGAAAAGTCCATGAGCTGGTTGAGTCTGAAACGCGCGCCGAGGCCGAATGGTATAGCAAGTTGAATTAATTTATACGGTTTGGCGCCGTAGTTGATATCAGACTCGCGAAGCGCTGATCGCTGACCCTCTGTACCAAGTGGCTGGAGGTCTACCCACTCACCTGCGTTTGGAAGAGGGGTAACGCCGTCAACTGCAAATTGGGGAGCCCTGGCCTGGGGATTATGGTGAAAAACGGCAATGCCGGCAAACGCATAAGGTGTCCACTGAACGCGGCTGATGTAGGTTGCACTGTTTTCCCAAAGGTCGAAAGACGCGATAATAGCCAGTTCCTTGATTCGATTTCGAAAAGAGAGGTTCCGATTGTATCGATACACGGCATTTTCGTCTTTGGGATCAGCAGATTCCTGGTCTGCGCCCCGAAGGGTTCCGTATGTAAACGACCCTGACAGCGCATACCGGGGGCCAAAACGATGGGAATATACCAAGCCCACGGATGGACGGGTGAATGACAGGTCCGTGCTGATCATCGACGAACTCGGTGCGAGGTCGCCATAGTAGTTCATCGCGCCAAGCGTGACCCCAATCATGTTGTACTTGTTCTGCTCCGGGAACCATTGCTTTCTGCCCTTGAAGCTGGACATTCGCTTGTTGTTCCGCTTAATCGACCGCCGATTCAGCTGAGCTTCTGCTTCATCACATATTCCGACCAGCAAAAAGACAGTCAGAATACAAAAAATACTCGTTCTCATCAGGTTAGTTAAGAAGCCAAGGGTCAGTTTGGTTAACAAAAATAACAATTAATTGCGGATGTCGAGTCCCCAATTAAGTTTTTGGCGGAGGGTCTTGAAGTAATGTTGACCTTCAAGTTGAATCAGATTCACTCCAAAATCAGCCTTTTTGATGAGAAGGTGTGCCGACGAATCCACGGATGCGATCCTTGAATCCAGCGAGACAAGAAACCTGCGGCTTCTCCCTTCGATTTGAAAGCTTATTTCAGACGTGTCCGGAACAACGATTGGTCTAACTGTCAGATTATGCGGGCTCACCGGTGTGATCACAAAGTTACCGGACCGCGGAAAAATCAAAGGCCCGCCACAACTGAGTGAATACCCGGTAGAACCAGTGGGCGTGGCGACGATAATTCCGTCCGCCCAATACGAGTTTAAAAACTCGCCGTTGATATACGTGTGAATGGTGATCATGGATGAAGTATCCTTTTTCACCACGGTAAAATCGTTTAAGGCAAACGTAAGGGAGTTAAAAATATCTACGTTTGTTTCGAGACGAAGGACTGCCCGCTTATCGAGTGTAAACGACCCTGCCAGCACATCGGTAATAGCTTTGTCAACTTCGTCTTTCCCTATAGTAGCAAGGAACCCGAGTCTGCCCGTGTTGATTCCGAGCACCGGAATCTCAAGATCGCCAATGTGAGTTACCGATTCAAGCAGCGTTCCGTCTCCGCCTAAGCTGATGAAATATTTTACATTCGAAAGGGACGTTCCGGGTTCATAGACTGTCCACGAGAATGATTTGAATGAACTTGATTTCAAGTACTGGGCGAACCGGGAAGACACAAGAATCTGAACCTTGTTTTTAGAAAGCAACTCAAAGATTCTCGCTATAAGCGGTGCCACCTGGCGGTTGAATTCCTTTCCGTGAACAGCGATGCGCATACAGTTAACTTCGGGTTCCGTCCATTCGGTGACTTTGCAGAAGAGGTAAAGATAGGCAGGCAGAAATCAACAACAAAAACGAAGAAGTTTAGATGTCGAGATAACGCAGCAGCATATCAATGCGGTCTTTTTCTCCCGGGACAGGTTTGGTTTCCTGGTAGCGACCGATGACTTTATAATTAAACCGTTCGAGGGTAGCGACGATACGGGAAAGATCAACCTGGTTTATTTTCAGCGTGAGTCGCAACTTGTGCGGATCAAGCGGGTCTTCTTTCACAATGCTGCTCAGAACTTTTGCGTGGTTTTCTTCAATTAGCCGGCTGATTTCGGCAAGGGAGTAGTCCGCGTGATTCATGGCCAGCACAAGGATGCCACCGGGAAGCTGAACGGCCGCCGTCTGGGCAAAAGACGTAAGGGTATCTTGTACGGTTATAACCCCGCAGTAGCTTTGGTCTTCATTCAGCACGGCGACAAGCTGAAGCTTGTTTTCTGCAGCAACTTTGAGAATATCGTAAAAGTGTGTGTCGAGATGGACATAGCAGTTCAGCCCGACAAGGTTGAAGTCCTTGACCGTCTTATCGATTTCGTTTGTTTCGAGGATGATTCCTTCGCTGATGAACCCGAGCAGCTTGTTGTCCTCAACTACCGGCATATACGTACAGCGGAATTCTTCCATCCATACGATCGCTTTGTGCGCGTCGTCGGTTCCCTTAAGG
>JAEZDW010000457.1 GCA_023417955.1 Bacteroidota bacterium | reverse complement strand
CTCTTAAAAAGCACACTGCTGCCCTGTCAGCCTTTCTGCGAAACAACGGGCTCGGTACTGGTGAAGGTGTCGTTGGATTTCTGCCGTGTATTCCTGAGGCTTCCGTTGCATTGCTGGCAACAGCTTCCCTCGGATGTGTATGGTCGAGTTGCTCCCCTGACTTTGGAACGCAGGCAATCATAGATCGCTTCGCACAAATAGAACCACGTGTACTCATTGCAACCACCCATTATCGTTACAACGGAAAAACACACGACAAGACCGAAGTCATTCGTACACTTGCTGCCGCTTTACCAACATTGAAGGCTGTGATACTCGTGGGCGGTGACAATGCAGCTGATATAGGCGGCGTGCCGGTTCATTCATGGACGTCGGTTATGCGAAACGAAACCGCGCAGCTGACCTTCGACCGCGTGCCATTTTCACATCCCCTTTGGGTACTTTACTCTTCCGGAACAACCGGTCTTCCCAAGGCAATTACGCATAGCCATGGCGGTATTCTTCTTGAACAATTGAAATACGCTGCATTTCACAATGACTTCCGCTCTGGTGAACGTTGTTTTTGGTACACAACCACAGGGTGGATGATGTGGAACTACATTCACGGCAGTTTATTATGCGGCAGCACGATGGTGATTTACGATGGCAGCCCTGCCTGGCCGGACCTGAATGCACTATGGAAGTTTAGTGCCGGGGCCCAAATCAACCACTTTGGCACCAGTGCAGGTTTTATCCTTGCCAATATGAAAGCAGGGATCAAACCGTCGGCGTTCGATCTTTCGAATTTGCGTTCAATCGGGTCAACCGGGAGCACGCTTCCCCCTGAAGGATTCGACTGGATTTACAAAGAAGTGAAGCAGGATATCTGGCTTGCGTCCATGAGTGGCGGTACGGATGTATGCAGCGCTTTTGTCGGGGGTAATCCAACGTGGCCGGTATATGCCGGTGAAATTCAATGCCGCGCATTGGGGTGCAGTCTCGAAGCATGGAATGAAGAAGGCACATCTGTCACGGACGAAGAAGGCGAAATGGTGATCACCAGGCCCATGCCATCCATGCCGGTGTTTTTCTGGAATGATACCGATTTCACCCGCTATGAAGAAAGCTACTTCGAAATGTACCCCGGCGTATGGCGCCACGGTGACTGGATCCGTATCACACCCCGGCACGGTGTCGTCATTTACGGGCGCTCCGACGCTACGCTCAACCGCGGCGGTGTACGCATAGGAACAAGTGAAATTTATCGCGCGGTTGACAAGGTTGAAGAAGTTCGCGATAGTCTGGTTGTCTGCCTCGAGCGCCCAAACGGCGACTTTATCATGCCACTCTTTGTTGTGGTCAAAGACGGCTTTGAACTCGACCAGCAGCTGATTGCAAAAATCAAAACTACAATACGCGAAGCTTACAGTCCGCGGCACGTTCCCGACGCAATAATGCAGGTTCCGGATCTGCCGTATACCATCAGCGGAAAGAAGACGGAGACGCCGGTGAAGAAAATACTTATGGGCAAAGACGCCACGAAAGTGATCAACCCGGGTTCGTTACGCAATCCGGATTCACTGGAATATTTCGCGGAACTATCAAAAAATCCTATGTTCCGCCTTTAATTTGCAACTGCTTCACGAAAGCATTGAAATCAGATCAAAATGAAAAAATCAAACATCACCTTCGAAATCGAACTCGACGAAAAAAATATTCCTACCAAAATACTCTGGGATGCTACCGAGAAACCCGATCCCGGCCTGACAGAAACGAAGTCTATTTCTGTAGCCCTCTGGGATCACAAGCAAAAGAACACCCTTCGGATCGATTTGTGGGCCCAGGACATGCCTGTGCTTGAAATGAAACGTTTCCATATTGATTGTCTCGGGGGGCTTGCTCAAAGCGTCCTCACCGCCACCGGCGACGAGCATATGGCAAATGAAATCAACGACCTGTGTGCACGGCTTGTTACTTACCTTAAAGAAAAGAAAGAGGAATAGATTCTCGTGAACACCCCGGTAAACAGTGTCTGTATGGCGGCGAGCTGCGAGCGACAAGCTGCGAGTTTGCTTGTCTTAACTGGAATGTTCGCGACTCTGAAGGCAGTTTGCCTTATCTGTAGTTCCTGAGTGCGTTCGGCCACCAGATTCGTTGTGTCTGCGGGGACACAGACTGGCGGATCCCTTGAGTAAAAAGTAACGTCCCCCTCGAACATCTTTACGATAATCATCACTCTATCGCGGTAAAATCCGCCGCTCTCAAAAAGCAGGTACGAATTTTCAGGGTGGCCCACACCAGTATTCAGGCCAAAGTCCGCTCACACGGCTGTGACGGCTGTTGTATGCGACAGCAACGGCATTGCTTCCTCTAAGCTTTGCGTAAACTTAATGATGTTCCATACAACGTCCATGATCCCCCGATATGACTTCCATATATCCCGCCTTATATATAAGCGGGGACAAATGCGGGATAAAGGCGGGATATATGCGGGATAAATGCGGGAAGAATCTGGATACACATTACACAACGCACCCTCAAAGAGGCCAGAGATCAGGCTTTGGTTTCCTGACATTTCACCCCAGGTCCCATGCGTCACCTTGCAACCAGGTGCCGCGGCGTTGTCAGCATTTTTGTCCTGATCCGACAAAAAAGCCCAAACTGGCCTCTACAAACGTTTGTTTCTCTGAAAATTTTTGTACTTTTCGTTAAGGAATACTCGGTATGCATAACATTTTGACCCGGTAAACCCAACTATTAACCAACCACTAAGCTTTATGAAGAACTTTTACAGGAGGTGCTTTTGGTCACTCTTATTATCGTTGTTCACAGCCGCGGCGTTTGCCCAGACTTCAATTTCGGGAACCGTGACTGACGCGACGACGGACGATCCAGTTCCCGGAGTGAACATTGTTATCAAAGGCAAATTGCAGGGAACGATCTCTTCTGCCAACGGGTCATTCAACCTGAAGACTTCTGATCCGCCACCATTCACGCTTGTGTTTTCATACGTGGGTTATCAGACTCAGGAAGTTCAGATTACCGATGCGAACACAACCGGTCTGTCCGTGAAGCTTTCCGAAAGCACGATGCTGGGTCAGGAGGTTGTTGTATCTGCATCACGCGTTGAAGAAAACATTTTGCAATCACCGGTGACCGTTGAGAAAATTGACGTACTCGGTATTCAGCAAACCCCTGCTCCTGACTTCTACGATGCACTTGCCAATGTGAAAGGCGTGCAATTCACCTCCAGCAGTTTGAACTTTCCACAGATTAATACACGCGGGTTTGCCACAATCGCCAATGTGCGTTTCGTTCAACTTGTCGATGGTATCGATACGCAGGCTCCCCTGCTCAACTTCCCGACGGGAAACATTGTAGGTATTGGCGAACTTGATGCAGAGAGCATGGAACTTGTGCCGGGTGCAGCCTCGGCGTTGTATGGTCCGAACGCATTCAATGGAATCCTCATCATGCGGAGCAAGAGCCCGTTCGAATACCAGGGACTCAGCGCACAAATGAAGGCAGGTATCACCCGTTCCGATGCGCAGGGTGAATCATTCCCCTATTACAACTTCAGCGTTCGTTATGCAAAAGCATTCAATAACAAGTTTGCATTCAAGGTGAACTTCTCGGTGCTTGACGCAGAGGATTGGGTTGGCAACGACTATAAAACTGACGTCAATCGTCCGAATGACGGCATCAACCACACCGGTGAACCTAATTTTGATGGTGTAAACCTTTACGGCGATGAAACACGCATTGTAGTTCCCGCGGCGTTGCTCCCTCCGGGTTTCGGCTCGCTTGATCTTCGTCGCACCGGCTGGAAAGAAGAAAGCCTGATTGATGAATACGTTGCACGAAGCATCAAGGGTGATGTCGCATTCCACTACCGGATTAACGAAAACCTTGAGGCGCTTTACAACTACCGTTACGGTGGCGGAAGCTCCGTATATCAAGGCTCACAAAAGTATGCGTTGCGAAATTTCACGCAGCAGTTCCACAAACTCGAACTGAAGTCTAAAAACTTCTTTGTGCGCGGCTATGTCACTGCAACTGATGCAGGCGATTCATACAACATGGCGGCGTTGGGCGGTGTGCTTAATGAGAGGATCAGTCCTTCCGCCGCACAGTGGGTACCTGAATACGTGCAGACCTATGTCCTCGCGATGCAGGGCTATGTACCCGGGGTAACTGGCGGTGATCCCAATGCAGCACATGCAGCTGCAAGGGCGTATGCTGACCGCAACAGACCCGCTGTAGGATCAGCTGAATACAAGAATCTGCTTGAAACTGTACGCAACGATTACTTCCAGCGCAGCCCTTCAGGTGCGAAGTTCATCGATAATTCGCGCCTCTATCACGGAGAATTCAACTACAACTTTGCTGACAAGATCAGCTTTGCCGAAGTCCAGGTAGGTGGTAACATCCGCCAGTACAGCCTGTTCTCTGACGGAACGATCTTTAACGAAGATCCCGATGACGGCAACAACTTCGAACGGATTACAATTAATGAATTCGGTATCTATACACAGATCTCGAAGACGATCGCAGACGCATTAAAGCTTACCGGCTCTATTCGCTACGACAAAAACGAAAACTTCGAGGGACGTTTTACACCAAGGATATCGGCGGTGTATTCCGTGGCTGAAAACCACAACATACGCGCCTCTTTCCAGACGGGTTTCCGGAATCCGGATACTCAGGCACAGTTTATCTTCTTCCCGGCGGGAACCAACATCCTGCTTGGAAGTACAGAGGCGAACGCAGCGCGGTACGGCGTACACAACGGCGGAGCATGGACACGTGGGTCTTATGAAAAGTATCTTGTGACAGGCAATCAGGCGGACCTTGTAACAGCAAACGTTCCGTACATTGAACCGGAGCGCCTGCGTGCATTTGAAATTGGTTACAAAGGTCTTTTTGGAACAGGCTTCCTCTTTGACATCAACTACTACCACAACGCCTACAAGAACTTTATCGGATCGCTCGATATCGCCAGCAAGGAAGCTACTGAACATCAGGGTAACCCCCTGCCTGCCGGGACAATTTTCTCACCGTATGTAAACTCTGAGGCTACGGTTTCTTCGTCAGGAATTGGAATTGGTCTGACTTATAAC
>JAEZDW010000275.1 GCA_023417955.1 Bacteroidota bacterium | reverse complement strand
ATATTTGTGTCAGGCGATGTATTGTATGCGGTTGCGAGAAACGGCGGATGTTGAGCGTCACTCCAATAAACCTTTTTGTTGGCCAAAAGAATAAAAACCAAATGAACAAAGCTATTGGATTTCCATTCACGATTGTCGTCATAGCAGGCTTAGTGCTGTTAACAAGCTTCAACGTTACGCAGGCGCAAATTAAAGCTGATAAGATCGACAAGCTGGTCAGCACATTCGCTGAGTATGGCAAATTCAATGGTTCTGTTCTTGTTGCTGATAAAGGTAATGTCATATATAAAAAAGGTTTTGGACTGGCTAACATGGAATGGAGTATTCCCAATCAACCTGATACAAAACACAGGCTGGGATCTATTACAAAGCAGTTTACGGCCGTGCTGATTATGCAACTGGTTGAACAAGGCAAGTTGCAATTGCATGTACCTGTTACGACCTGGCTTCCTGATTATCCTAAGAAAAGCGGTGACATCATTACGATACATCATCTGCTGACACACACTTCCGGAATTCCGAATATGACATCGTTTCCCGGATTTATCCGGGACGTCAGCAGAAATGCATACACCAACGACCGCGGCTACCGATACAGGGTGCTTCCTGTTGCAAAAGGCGAGTTCATCAACCCTGATGATGGGGCTTCGTTGGTTTTCGATACCAGGAATAGGAAGGCGATAACGATGGTGTTGGCTGGCAGGCTGAAGTTTAAGAAGATGATTTGAGAATGCAACACGCGTCAGGAATGTTCTACCAATACTCGAATATTTTAGAAATTTTTCCATCCCTGAATTCAAATAAGGTCATTCCCGGATCAACTTCTTCAAGCTCACCTGTTGGACTTTTTCTAATAAACACGCGATCTGTTACTAGTGCATTAAGCCCTGCAATGAAATTTTTGATTTTTACATCTGTTATTGAACCATTGTATCCCACGTTACTTCGTTGTCTTTCTTTCATTTTCTTTGTTTCGGGCATGAGCGCGCGTTTAAAGATCCGAAAGAACTAAGCATCATAATTTCTTGTTGACACAACGCCGGTTCATAAGAGGTCAATCGTTTCAAGCCTGTAATCTACAATTCTTGCTAATACTTTAAGTTTATAATTTATATTATGTTAAATACAATTAGAGGTTTATCGCCATTGCAGTTCCATTCCATTTCCAAACCTGGCGCCTACTCTGACCTCAAGCTCTTCACCGGATTTGCCAATGCTGCTTTAATCGACTGGTAGCTGACGGTGAGTAACGTAATCACCAATGCGCCGACGCCGGCAGTACCGGACAAGCTGAATTTCTTATCATCCACGGCGAGTATTCTTCCAAAATTCCAGGTTGACTGAATAACGTATTTAAAATCGTCGCCGAAGTTGTTCCTGATTTCTTCTGCCATCAGATATGGATTGGCCATCTGGGATTGCTTCACACCATTGTAGACGTTGTGCTGCCACACCTGTGCGAGCCGGTCATAGTTCTTATGATAGCGATTATAAGTAAGTTCGTCCCATATCCACAGGCCGATCAGAAGCGCTACCGCCATGCCCGTTGCGAGGCCGGCAATGTTAATAAACGTGTAACCCTTATTTTTCAAAAGGTTTCGGAAGGCGATTTTGAAGTAGTTGGAAAACATAGCAAGAGGGGTTATCCGGATTACAGAGGAGACTCCGGATTATAGGAAAGGTTGCAGAAAAAGCGTTAAATTTTCGCAACACGCCCTCAGGACAAAACACCCGGTCTCTCCCACCGGCAATCATCTGAAATACCACGACACGTTTCGATTAAACAAAACCACGATCAACACCACCAGGAATACGATATGAATAACTAACTCCGTTGTCGTATGAGCGGCACTCAGAACCACGTGATAGCCCATCCATCCGATCAACAACCAGCGACCCAGGGCTACGCCACGGAGGATTAACACACCGCCCACCACGGCGAGCAATCCTACGATCATAACCCAGACGGCGTCGTTGCCGAACAAGGGATCATTTACGTCGAAATCACCGATGCGCCGTACAATTCCGGCCACGCCTGTAATAATGAACAGCCAGCCAAGGATCGTTATCGCGAGTGGACGCCTCATAAAGAATCCACAATGAACTCAACCCGCCTGTTCAGTTTGCGGTTATCGTTGCTGTCGTTGGGCGCGACAGGTTTGTCTTTGCCATAGCCAACGGTGGTGATTCTGTCTGCATGTATCCCGTGCGTGACGAAGTAGTTTTTTACTGCTTCAGCACGGCGCTCGGAAAGCTTTTGCAGATAACGTGGATTCTCACCGTTGCCATCGTCGGTATGGCCGGCAATGGTGAACTTCATGTTCGGGTATTGCTTCACAATCGCTACCATTTTACGCAACTCAGGATACGACTTCATCACAATCTCCGCACTGCCAGCAACGAAAAACAAATTGTTTAGTACAATGTTCTGTCCCGCGCGCAACGGCATGAGATGAAAGTCCATCCGGATTTCCTGGTAAGGTTTCTCCTCAATGATGTCAACGTTCGCACTGGCAGGCAGGTAACCTTCGTGGCTGGCATTTAATCCGTAATGCTCACCATACGGGAGGACAATTTTGTATTCACCGGTAGTCGCATCTGATTTGGTTCTCCCCCGCCCCTGATCTGACGTCAGATCTTCATATACGATATCAGCAGCTATTTCTTTACCTGTTCCTGAGTCATACACCTTACCATGGATCAACACCACAGGTTCCGGCTGCAATGGCGGCGGAAGTTTCACTTTGAAGATATCCGCCTTGCCAACGGTGTTTTGCTCCGAACTCAGGTATGCCTCGGTCCCGCTGGCAGCAAGCGTAAAGCCCTGATCGTTGAGGTCCGTGTTGATTACGGGCCCCAGATTTTGCGGCGGTGACCAGTTCTTCCATGTGTCGTCGAGGCGCCGCGTGACGTAAATGTCGGCTTTGCCATAGGAAGGGAAGCCAAAGGAAGAATAGTAAAGCGTTGTGTTATCGGCTGCGAGGAATGGCGCAAACTCATTGGAGGTTGTGTTCACAACATTTCCAAGGTTTGCCGGCTCCGTCCACGTGTTATCCGGCTGCAGGAATGAAACAAAAAGGTCGCGCTCACCAAGGGCTGCATTGTTCTCAATGGACGAAATCAGGATCGTCTTGTCATTCGAAAGGCAGAAGTCTTCTTCACTGTCTTTGTTCTTAAATCCTTTGATTACCACTTTCTGCGGTCGTTCCCAATTGCCGTTACTGCGATGTGCAATGTAGAGCGTTTCTTTTACCGTTTTCTTATCGTCATCATAATCGCCTCGAAGCAGCAATGTTTGGTTATCCGTGCTCACCGATACGACTGCGCAGTTGCCATTGTTGTTAAGCGGTGCCGGCATTTTGGTTGCAGCTCCCCATTGGTTGTTCTCGAACCTGGAAAACCATATCTCGTCTTTTTGCAGTCCCTGTATTCCGGGATTGTCGTCGCGGGTGAAGTACAACCTGCTGCCGTCAGGACTGATCACCGGACCGAATTCTTCAGAAGTTGAGTTTACGTTAGCAGAAAGGCGCTGGCGATCAGAAACAGGCACCTCAGCAACGTTGGTCACACGTTGAAAGGGCTGGCGTATATGGAGGTAGTTAACATGAACTTTACGGATATCGTTGGTGAGGACCCACCCTACTCCATTGCCGGATAGTTTTACGTCAGCATGCCTGAGCACTTGTTTTCCGTTGACGTAAAAGTACAACGACTTGTTCCGGCGACTTATGGTCAACACGTTGGGGCCGTTGCTTCTGATCGCAGCGTTAAACGTCCAGGGGGCGAGCGTTTCTTCTTCCCAATTTGCTACCCGCGTAAGTCGAAAGAAACCATTGGCAGTGACTGCAAATGAAACATAATCACCTGACCATCCTTTCATACCGAGGATCAAACCGTAGGGTCTTGAATGGTCACCACTGATGAGGCGCATTTCTGTTTCGACCGTGAAGTCGAGCACCTTGAACATGGCATAGTCTTCCCAGAACAGGTAGCTCTCTCGTGGGTTCGACAATTCATAATAGCCGTTCTTCACTTCGGAGTGGCCTTTATGCATGTCCCACTGCATATAGTTGTTGTTGAATTCTTCACGCAGGATAAAGTGATGCGGCGATGCTGTCGTGTCGAGTTTAACAACAGGCCTCGCAACCGGAGAATACGTTACGGCAAGCCTGTGCGCTGTGATGCCGCTTTGGCGACCTGCTACGAATCCATGCAGCGAACCCATTGCCTTGAAGTTCGCGTACTTCCCGACTTCGGTTCCGTTAATGTACAGGTGCAGCGTTCCACTACGGTGTTCCGCTTTTATTGTGTTTGGACTTCCAATAGGCGCAACACCGGAGACTTCAGTCCACGTTGTCATCTCCACATATTTGTAATCTTCGTATTTGAATATTGTATAAT
>JAEZDW010000187.1 GCA_023417955.1 Bacteroidota bacterium | reverse complement strand
TTCAAGTTCTTCGTTAATGTCGAGCGTGATCAGTTTGCCATCGGGAGGCATACCTTCAGCCATGCACAGCGCGGAATATCCGGTGTATGTACCGATTTCAAGAACACGCCGCGGCCGGATCATATGACTGATCATCGAAAGTAGTCTTCCCTGAAGTCGCCCCGATAACATTCGCGGTCGCAGAACATACGCGTGTGTATCGCGGTTTACGTGGCGGAGGAGATCACTTTCTTCAGATGTGTGGGCCTCAGCATATTGCTGAATGCTTTCAGAAATAATACTCATAATCTTCGGTCAGGAGGAATCGATCCCTTAGTTCGGTACCATCGTGAGAACGCTCAACTTGCGCTCATCAAAAATATCCTGTGCAATATCCTGTAACCTGGACGCCGAAGTCTCGTCAATTTTTTCAAAGATTTCTTCAAGCGAAGGCACATAACCAAAGTCGAGAACAGAACGCCCCATCATCAACATAAGGTTGAGATTGTTTTCTTCGGCCATGGCAAGCTGACCTTTAATTTGCTCCTTCATCGCCGATAACTTGCGCGCTGAAAGAGGTTTGTCGCAATGCCGTCCAAGTTCTCTTTTGACCAGGCGGATACACTTGTCGAGTTGGCGTGGTTCTGTTCCAAAGAAGACAGCAAACATCCCCGTATCCGTATATGGGATATAATGTGCCTCGACAGAATACACAAATCCATATTTCTCACGCAGCGCAAGGTTCAATTGGGAGTTCATGCCTGGGCCACCGATCATATTAACCAGCATAAATAGCGGAATACGATCCTCATGGCGAATGGAATAAGCATCCCTGCCCATAGCGCATTTTGCCTGTTTCACAATTCGTCGCAGGATTTGTTCCTGCGCCTGGTAGTTTGAAAATTTCTTGCGTCGGCCATTGAGACAAACGTTGTGAAAACCTTCAAGATACTTTCGCGCCAGGCGCTGCACTTCATCCGGTGACACGTTGCCGACGCACGAGAAGACAATCCTGTTGGTGTTCATGTGATTCTTGAAGAAGGAGACAAAGTCACGCTTGCGAAACGACTTGACGGTCTCTTCCCTGCCAAGAATGTTCATGCCCATCGGATGCTTTTTGTAAACGACTGCTTCGAATTCATCCTGAAGCGAGTCGTCGGGGCTGTCCTTGTACATAGACATTTCCTCCAGGATGACACCGCGTTCTTTTTCGAGTTCCCTTTCGGGGAAGATGGAGTTGAATGTGATGTCGCTTAGCACATCGACCGCACGTTCAAAGTATTCCTTCCGCACAGACGCGTAGAAGGCGATTTTTTCCTTGTCGGTATAAGCATTCAGTTCGCCGCCGATCGAGTCGAGACTGCTCAAGATGTCAATCGTTTTTCTCTTGCGGGTGCCTTTGAACGCCATGTGTTCCCAAAAGTGGGCAATTCCTTGATTATCAATGCTTTCGTCCCTGCTTCCAACATCCAGTATGATTCCGCAATGCACAATGGCAGTAGTGGGGATTCGTTCATAAACAACCCTAATTCCGTTGGATAACCTGAAAATAGTACGGTCCTTCATATGCTCAATTCCTTTGTTTACCGTAAATAAAATACCAGGAGAAACTCGGGGATCCCGCAAACGGACATTCTCGCCCGCCCGCGGTCATTCGTTCTGCCAACCTTAACGGTTTTTGGTATAATTAACAAACAATTTGAGTGGCACAACTATTGCCAAATCTGATACAGGATTAAGGGTTTTTAATGAATCAGCCTTTTCCTGTTGGAATTCCTAATGTTCCTTGAAATTTCTTTACACTCTGACAATAAAAGAGCAAAAAACCTATGAACACGCAAAAAGTTAGGACCTGTTTTACGATGACTTACACCGACGAGCAGTACGAGCACGCGCGGTACTATATCGAAGACATGAAAAAGCATCCAAACAGGGTATTCTGGCAAGGCAAGGAAGGAAAGTCGGACGACGAACTGATCATTGAGCAGATTGCACACCGGATTTTGTCCGGGTTCTACAACAAAGATCCGTTTACAGCCGGCAGGTATATCATGCGGATGGACAGCTCCACCACGCTATAGCCGACCCAATACTTTCTGGATAAGGTTTTCCACGACTTTAGCATGGTCGGGTGCAAATTCATTACGTACCCGATTAGCAATTATTGCATTAACACTCAGTACACGATGATTCAACAACCGGCCAAGTGCATAATAGCCGGCGGTTTCCATTTCGAAGTTTGTCAGGCTGCCTCCTTCAGGCGAGAAATGCACGAGCCCTGACAACAACTCCGGAAATCTGACTGGAATTCGCATACGCCGTCCCTGGGGAGCATAGAAACCCGGAGCCGTAACCGTATTTCCTTTATACATATCAAACGCTACTTTTTCAAGCAACGCTTCAGAGCATCCTACAACGTAAGGGGTAAACGGTAAACCAAGATGGTTCTGCAAAGCCTCACCCATTTCGCTTTCCCGTGACGTTTGCTCCAGCATATAAAACTGCATCAGGTTGTCGA
This sequence comes from Bacteroidota bacterium, assembly GCA_023417955.1. Classification (GTDB taxonomy): domain Bacteria; phylum Bacteroidota; class Bacteroidia; order Cytophagales; family Cyclobacteriaceae; genus Ohtaekwangia. The sequence goes on along the minus strand of JAEZDW010000187.1, from coordinate 4,488 downwards.
ATCCAATGGCGTTTTCACTCACGAGATGGGTGCCGACCGGGATGTCTTCACGAATCGCACCTGAAGTGCCAATACGAATAATTTCGAGCGAACGATGTTCCGCCTTTATTGTTCTCGTTTTCAGATCGACGTTCACCAATGCATCGAGTTCGGTCAGAAAAATTTCGATGTTGTCCGTGCCTATTCCGGTGCTGATTACTGAAATTCGTTTGCCACCTAAAGTGCCTGTATGTGTTACAAACTCCCGTTGATTGATTCGGACGGTGACTTCATCAAAAAACTTAGAGACCTCCGCTACTCTGTTCTGGTCACCAACGGCGATAATCGTATCACCAATATGCTCAGGCCGCAGATTCAGATGGTATATACTTCCGTCAGGATGAAGAATGAGTTCCGCAGGAGAAAATGTGCTCATGTAATGTGAGAAAATATAATGGTCAGGCCGGAACAGTTTGTGCCGGATTGCCAAATACCGTTTCGCCCGACTTAACTGATGTGATAACCACAGAACCTGCACCGACACGTGCGCCTTTGCCAATGGTCACACCTGAAACGATGGTAACTCCCGAACCGATAAAAGCATCTTCTTCAACAATCACTCCCGGGTTCAGCACGCTACCGGATCCGATTTGAACGAAGTCACCAATCTGGACTTCCATGCCGACGATGCTGCCGCTGTGAAGCAAACAATGCTGACCTATTGAAGCGCCGGCACCTATCTTCACGCCCTGATCAATAAAATTGCCGTGGCCAATGGCAGACGATGTAGCTATGATGGCCGTCTTATGCACAGCATTCACCGGTTGAACGTGTCGTTTCTCATTGAGCATATTCACAAGGGAACGCCGCACCTTGTTATCGTCTGAGGCGACAAAAGCCTCGCACTTTTTTCCGATGAGTTTCAGGAACCCATCGTCATCGGTGCTTCCCAGGACGGTTACCGAGTCGATTTCCGTCTGATGAAGTTTCTTGTCGTCGTCGAGGAAACAGTAAACGACATTGCCATTCTGCTCGAAAATTTCTTTTGCCGCCCGGCCAATTGCCTGGGCCCCGAAAATAATAACCGGATTTTCCATCACGCGCAAAGGTAGAATGGCCATCCTTACGGCACAAGGACTTTCACCGTCTTCGACCAAGTCCTTTTATCATACCGAAGAAGTAGTTGTCGGAGGTGATGAGCAGCACAAAAAATGGTAGCATGCCCACGCGGTATCGCGAGAGCGTTCCAAAATTCGGGGCCGACAAGGCAAGAAAGGTTATAAGCAGGATGCAATAGACAATAGCAGGAAGGAACAACGGTTCGGCTTTTCGGTTCTTGACCACCTGAACAGCGAAGCCAAAAGTAAGCAAAACTAGTAGTGCATTCTCTAACGATGACAGGATTTGCAAGACCCCATTGGCCTCCCACAGGAACGGACGATACAATCCCGACAACACTGCCTTCGGTGCGTGTTGAGCGATACTGCCAACCTCCGGTGTGAGGTCGGGAAATACAATCATGTCACCTGCGTCGGAGATTTTCTCAAACACTTCGTAGTTTGAAACAACCACTTCAAGGAAACGCTCCGGATAGAAGTTCGGATGCACCAGGCTTGCGACGACCGCAGGAATCATGAACACCATGAGCCAGGCCAAGACATCAACCACGGGTCGCATGACAAGCCGCGGACGAATTAATCGTTGCATCACCAGTTCGGTGAAAATAACAGGAAGCAACACCGCGAGGTAATAATACTTCAGTCCCCACAACAACCAAACCGCGGGCAGAAATAGTATCCATTGCCAGATCGCAACAGGTAGTCCACGCCACAAGCGGATGGAAACTGCTACGAGAAAAAACAGACACGACATCGCTACGCTTTCCTTGATCAGTCCCGACGACCAGAAGACTGCCGAAGGAAAGAACAGAAACGCAAAAACGGCTGGCTTCGCATAACGGTCACAGCATACGCTGAACTCCTTCACAAGCATCCAGGAAGCAAGAAACGGAGCAAATGAAAAGTACACCGTGGTGATCCAGTAATTATATCCGGAAAGCAAAACGACAACGCTCGTAATCTTCGAGAGAAAGAGTGCACGCGGCGCAACCTCTAAGCCATCACTGTAAAACATTGTTCCGGACCAAAGAAATTGAATATATCCTCGTATACCTTGGTCGGTCATCGCAGCGATGCGGCTGCCCTGGTCAAAATACTCGAAGGTGTCGCCAACAGTATAGACGTACAGATAAACCAGTCCAAGTGCGATACCACAGGCAATGCGAAACAGCAAAGCCGGGACAAAAAACATCCTGAGTTCGGAGCGTTCTTTTCGCCAAAGCATCCATGCCGCCGCGCCGATAATAAGAATATTTACATATGGGATGATACTCACGAAGAGACTGGTTTCACCAAAGATGCGCCAATATTACAATCCAGGCAACGATGTCGGGTGCAGAAGTTGTTGTAAAGTTCAAGCAACGCCTGCGAATCGAAAGCGTCGGAGCACGCAATTTTATACCTATTCCATTTTCTGATGACGTGGTTGCTCTCGGGCGGAACCTCGTGGAGAAGCCTGACCGCCTTTTCCATGAGCCGCTGGTCATCCCTGCTAAGTGCATACGCTCCCAACACCGGTACAACCGTGTTAATAACCAGATTAAACACGCTGTCGTCACCCATTGTCGCTTCCTTTTTCGTCGACTTTCGTCGGAAGTTGTAATGCTCCGCCCAATACGATGAAGGGCGACATCGAAACGCTTGCAGGATTTCAGCCTCTTCAGCTGAGAGGAACAATGGCAGCAGCGTCGAGTGATTGGTGAAGAACGCGGCGAACTGTGCAATGCGCAATGTCGGAAAGTTCGCCGGACGCAAACGAAGAAATTTCCACTGCGTTTTGTTCATTGCTTTATGGTCCAGCCGATACTTCTGACGTAACAGATTAAACTCACGTTGCAGCAACAGGTAATATGAATCGTCGTAGTCGTCGTCGAGAAATCCGGCCACACCAAACAGCATAGCTTCTACTTGCTCAGTACGGTCGCGGTGCTTCATCAATGTTTTCAAAGGCAGGGCACGTGCAAGTTGAAGAAACGGGTCTGCATTCAACCGGAATCCGAAATTGCGGGCCAGCAGCTGATACGTTGTCTCTTCCCAGTCGCCGCGATTGCGCGTAAGGAAATCCTTAACAAACCGCGCGCGTTCCTCAAGGCGATGTGTGAGCATGCGATCAAGTGTATTGAGAATCACAATCGGCTTCACATAAGGCAACGATCGCGAGCACGGTATCTCTTCCACACTGGTCGACAGTTCACGAAAACGAACCAATAAGTTTGGGTCCACACGATGTGCAAGCTCGAGTGTTGGCATCGGGCTGCCGTCGCGGCGACAGACGGGTGCGTCGTCACGCCAAACGACATGAAGGATGACGCTGTCATAGGCTTCATCGCGATCGTGTTCATGCAGGTACCACCCTGACGCGTCAATATGAATTTCGACACTACCAATCCATTGCAGTCCACCGACCTGAAGTCGCGCTTCAAGGAAGTCGGGTCCGGAATCCGGATTACGCGATCCCGCATTAAAGATTTGCAAAGTTTCTCCGGAGGTCGTCAGCAGTTCAGATTTATCAAAATACTGGTACTGCCACACATAATGAAGGAAGGATTCATTCATGGCTAACGGTTTTAAAAAGATGACTAACAACGGCGCGTGCAGCGCTTAACAATTGCTATAAAGCTATAAATATTTTTCCAGACAGGCTGCCATCTCGCGTTGAACCTTTTGCGCCTCTTCCCTGGCGCGCGCGGCGAAGTCTATATCCGACGAAGCATAGATGATTGCGCGGGAAGAGTTCACAATCAGGCCGCACTGTTTGTTCATTCCAAAGCGCGACGTTTGTTCGAGGTCACCGCCTTGTGCACCTACCCCCGGAACGAGGAAGAAGCTTTCGGGCGCGAGCGCTCTGATGCTGCCGATTTTGTCACTTTGGGTCGCGCCGACAACGAACATCAATTGATCTGGCGACGCCCATTGCTGAGCTTTGAGAATTACTTCTTCGTAGAGTTTCTTTCCCGACGATTGCGATTCGATCAACTGAAAGTCGCTGCTGCCGGTGTTGGAAGTGTGCGCGAGCAGAATAACCCACTTGTCGGGAAACCCGAGGAATGGTGTGACTGAATCCGCGCCCATGTAGGGGGCTACCGTTATCGCATCGAAGTCCATCGAATCGAAGAACGCCCGTGCGTACAACTTCGAAGTATTTCCGATGTCTCCGCGCTTGGCGTCAGCGATAGTGAATATCCCCTTTGGAATATATTCCAGCGTTCGTTCAAGGCTGCGCCAGCCCTTTGAGCCGAGCGCCTCATAAAACGCGAGATTAGGTTTGTACGCTATGCACAAGTCGTGTGTAGCGTCGATGATTTGTTTATTGAATTCAAAGATGGGATCCTCTTCAGTGAGGAGGTATCGTGGAATTTTCTCCAGATCAGTATCGAGCCCGATACAGAGA
>JAEZDW010000181.1 GCA_023417955.1 Bacteroidota bacterium | reverse complement strand
ATCAAGTTGGTAACCACGCGATTTCAGTTCGACGGCGATGGCTCGTCCAAGATGGCCGGTCGCTCCAAAGAGAAGTACATTTTTCATGGGTCTGCGCCTATCCTCACTCGGTTCCATTGGCGGCTTCAAAGATATTGTTTACTTTAACATTGCTGCCGTCCGGCATGTTCGTTTAACCCGTTTGTATGCAAATTAGAACTTGTCTGTTAATCGATGACGATAGGGAAGACCGGGAGTTTTTCTCAACTGTTCTTGCCAGGGTAAGTCCTGAAATAACCCTCGTCACCGCCGCCGATGCCGAAACGGCGCGCAAACTCCTCCGCGAAAACGCCTCTCCGGATTGCATTTTTCTCGATTTGTTCCTGCCGGGAATAGATGGGTATGAATTCCTGCTCCAGTTGAAACGGGATATCAATCATCGAAGAATCCCGGTAATCGTATACTCTCAGGTAAACGATAACGTCGAGATTTCGAAAATCAAAAAATATGGTGCGCTTGATTTTTTTGTGAAGTCTGCCGAGTCCGCGGAACTTCAAAAGCAACTTGAACGCTATCTGGGCGGAAGTTAAGCCGCAGGGAACACCAACCGGAACGTTGCGCCATTGCCCTGAACGGAGTTTACTTCGATGTGTCCGCCATGACGATGCATAATCTGCTTCGACAAAGTCAGTCCAATTCCCGATCCGTCTTTCCTTGTCGTATAGAAAGGAATAAAAATCTTGTCCAGCTGTTCCTGCGGAATACCCCTGCCGTTGTCGGTGACAGAGATGGTGCAACTGCCTGCGCTTTGTATTACTTCAATTCCAATCGACTTATCACCCCGTCCTGCGACAGCGTTGATGGCATTGCGTAGCAGGTTAATGAGCACCTGCTCAATCTGGGCGGAATCCAATAAGACTGTTCCTCCTTCGAAAGCAGTAGTCACGTTAATGCCGGTCAGCTCTTCCGACATCAACAGGAGTACAGCATTAACCAGCTCAGATGGCCTGACCTCCTGGAGTCGCGGTAGCGGCACATCGCTTATTGCCCGGTAGCGACCTACGAAATCCATAAGCGCCGCAGATCGTCTGTTGATAATATTCAGGCTATTCTTTGCGCGTTCAACCGGTTCAGCGTTGCCCTCGATTCTGTCAAGGTACTTCATCATACTCCCGGTCATGCTGTTGATGGGTGTAATGCTGTTCATGATCTCATGCGTCAGCACGTTAATAAGATCCTGCCACGACTGCAGTTCATTCTCGTCAAGCTCGCTTTTGATGTTCATTAATGAAAGCAGAAACACGCGTTGGTCTCCGACCGCGATTTCTGATAGTCGTGCAGAGATCTTCTGGACTTCATTTCCCTTTAATGTGATCAGTCGCGGCTGGTTAAGCGGCAGCTGATTTATGGATTCGAACAGACCGTTGTTCAAAGTCCCCAGAAGTGCGAGGTTCTTCAATGTTGCCGTTCCGGTGATTCGACGAGCCTCGTAATTGGAAAGCAATACTTCACCATCGGCGTCGTACGCGATCAGACCTACCTGGGCGTTCTCGACAACGTATTGGAAGTACTGGTTTTGTTGAACTGATTCCGACTTTACCTGGCGCACGAAGCGGCTTACTTCATTAAGCATGTTATACATCTCGGCAAACGCTTCGTTTTCGTGATCGGTTTGAAACGTTATCGAGAAGTCCCGCTGTTTTACTGCCGTGGCGAAGATTTTCAAATCCTTTCTCCAACGACCGATAAACCGGAAAAGCAGATATCCCTGAAGGAGGAGCAGCAGACACAAGTTCGCTTTCAGCAGCCAGTACCCACTCAGTTGTAGCATCCAGGTTACGACGAACGACGTAATCACAATAAGCGACAGCCGTATCACCAGTTGGGCGTTGAAACCGCTAAAGGCCATACCGCTTCATTTTATTGTATAAGGTCTGGCGGGTAATGCCCAATGCCTTTGCTGCCTGAAGTATGTTCCCGCCGTGAGCGTTCAGCGCAATGGTCAATGCTTCTTTTTCTATTTCGTCAAGCGTTTTTGTGGAAACACTTATGGGTCGCGAAGAAGTCGAAAGGTTAAGGTCTTCCACACCAATCTTGTCCGCGCTTGAAAGTATGACAATTTTCTCCATGGTGTGCTGCAACTCCCGCACGTTGCCTGGCCACGGGTGATCCATCAGCGCCTGTAGCGCCTCGGCTGTAAAGGCAACATCAGCGCGTCCGTACTTGCTGGCGTAGTTCTGCAGGAAATAGTTTGCCAGCTCGGGAATGTCATCACGTCGTTCGCGGAGAGGCGGAACGGTGAGTGTGATCGTGTTTATTCTGTAAAGCAGATCCTGCCGGAATGTGCCATCCGTAACCTGCTCGAGGATCGGCGCGTTCGTAGCACTTATCAGTCGCACGTCAACGGGAATTGTCCGATTTGACCCGACGGGTGTAATGGTGCGATTTTGTAATACTGTTAGCAGCTTCGCCTGATGCGCCTGCGAAAGGTTCCCGATTTCGTCGAGGAATAATGTTCCTCCATTCGCGGTTTGAAAAAGTCCGGTTCGGTCGGCGCGCGCATCTGTAAAAGCGCCCTTTACGTGTCCAAACAGTTCGCTTTCGAATATTCCACTACTGAGTGTGCTGAGATCCGCCGAAACAAAAGGTCCCTGGCTCCGCGCTGACAAACGGTGAAGCTCCCGGGCAACGAGTTCCTTCCCGGTACCGTTCTCACCCAGTATGAGCACGCTCGCATCTGTTCCCGCCACTCTGCGGATTTGTTCCTGTAACGTTAACATTAACGGGGACTTGCCTTCAACAAACGCTGAGGTGCCGACCTTTGAGGAAGTTGCCAGTTTCCGTTTTTTTATACAGGCGAGGAGTGTGCTGATCAGTTTTTGGTTGTCCCACGGTTTCAGTACGAAGTCCTTCGCCCCGCGTTTAATGGCTTCTACTGCCAGGTTTATGTTTCCATACGCTGTCATCATGACGACTGCAGCTGTTGGTTTGCGAACCAGTATCTCGTTCAGCCAAAACAGGCCCTCGTTGCCCGAATTTATTCCGGCCGAGAAATTCATGTCCAACAAAATCACGTCATAATCATTCTGGAGCAATGCCGGTATCCGCGTTGGGCTGCCTTCGGTCGTGATCCCTGAAAACTCGTCCTCCAGCAGGGCATGAAGTGCATCGAGGACGTCGTTGTCATCGTCTATTATAAGGATTGAATTTCCGGGCATAGGTGTAAAAAATATAGACAGGTCAATGTAAAATATTTTTACAGTGCGTCATATCTGCTGAGTCAAAAAGTTGATTTCCTGATCGAAAACGCATTCCTTGAAGCCTGGCACCGCGCTTGACCTATGGCTTCCGACTGAACATTTCTTTTATGATCACAAACTACCTTAAAGTTGTTCTTCGAACGCTGACCCGTCAGAAGACATTTGCATTCATCAATATTTTCGGGCTGACAATCGGTCTCGCCGGATTTATCCTGATCATGCTCTTTGTCAGGTATGAGTTGGACTACGACAGGAATAACGCCAACCTGGACCGTTTGTACATGGTGGTACGCGATGTTCACCTCGACAATAATGTCTACAACTTCACTCCGGTGCCGTTTCCTTTTCGTGATGAGGTTGTCAGCGAATTTCCGGAAATCGAAAAGGCTACGCGTATGGATTGGTGGAACCGCTTCCTGGTCCGCTATGAAGACAAGGTGTTTGATGAACCTGTCGTGCTTGTCGATCCTGAATACTTCGATATGTTCACCCTGGATGTGGCGAATGGAAACGCAGAAAAACCATTCGCGGATAACAATTCGGTGGTCATCTCGAAAAAAATCGCCAACAAGTATTTTGGTGCCGAAGATGCTGTTGGAAAAATATTTCAGATAAACGGCTCGCATGAGTTTGTCGTGACTGCCGTTTATGATAACCTTCCGCCAAACACGACCTTTAAGTTCGACATTATTCTTCCGTTTGATTTTTATCGGAAACTTGGAAGGGATTTTTCAAACTGGGGTTCGAATGCAGTAAATGTATTTCTTATGCTTCACGACGGCACGGACGTCAACGCTTTCCAGGCAAAGCTTGAGCCCAAACTGGCGCAGCATCAACCAAGTGATCAGCCGGATAAATTGTTTCTGCATCCATTGAAGGACTTTCATCTGCATAATTTTCACTATAACGGCGGCGCAATCCAGTTCGTTTACCTGTTTTCGATTATCGGAATTGTGATTCTTGCGCTCGCGGGTATCAACTATGTTAACCTTGTTACCGCCCGGTCTGTGCGTCGCGCCAAGGAAATCGGCATCAGAAAAACGGTAGGCGCCGGCAGGGTACAGGTGATTGGTCAGTTTCTTGGTGAATCAATACTACTTGCACTGATCTCACTCAACTTCGCCGTGATCCTCGTGGAGATCTTGTTGCCGGTTGTGAATCCGGTCATTGGCAAGGAACTCACATTACACTACACCGACCCCGCGACCCTGCTTTCATTACTAGGCATTGCAGTGGTAACGGGCATACTTGCAGGACTGTATCCGGCATTTTACCTGTCGGGTTTCAATCCTTCAAGTGTATTGAAATCTGTTCAGGTGAACGGCAAGGGTACGTTTAAGAGTGCGCTGGTCATCGTCCAGTTTTCAGTATCGATCGCGTTGATCATCACATCAATCTTTCTGTACAAACAATTAACGTACATGCGAAACCTTCCTACTGGATTGAACATGGAGAACGTCTTTTATTTCAAGCTTGAGGATGAAGTAAAACAAAATCTCGATGTACTGCGAACCGGTCTTGGTCAGCTTCCCGGGGTAAGTGAGGTTTCGACTGCATCGCATCTCCCCACGGAAATATTTTCGAACGGAGGGGGTTATTCCTGGGAAGGAAAAGATCCGTCACAGGATGTACTGATCTCGTCCACAACTGTCGACGATGGTTACCTCAAAACATTTGACATTGCGTTAAGGCAGGGTCGCTATTTCGGGAGCGGTGAAGTTACAGTCGATACCGTGAACAACGTCCTCAAGGTGCTCATCAACGAACGCATGGCTGAGATTCTTGGCTTTGCCGATCCGGTTGGAAAGAGTCTTCAGGGCGGAAGCTGGCGTTTTGAAATTATTGGCGTCGTTGCTGATTATAATTTCCTCCGTATGCGTTCGCAAATGGGTCCGCTGATGATTTTCTATAGCCCTGAAGATGGTCAGTTTGGATTTATAAAGACAACGGGAAATGCGGAGGAAGTAAAGAAGGTTGTTGAAAGCAAGTACCGCGAACTGTTTCCCCAGTTGCCGCCAGATTTCAGAAACTATCAGGCTTACTACGACAACTACTTCGGAACGGAAACGAGAAATGCACAGATCTTTGGTTATTTCACACTGCTCGCCATTCTAATTTCCTGTCTCGGTTTGTACGGACTTGCATCGTACATAGCGGAACAACGCCGTAAGGAAATGGGAATACGCAAGGCATTGGGTGCGAGCACTTCGGGATTGTCGATACTTATGCTTAAGGATTTTGCGATCTGGATACTGGTGTCCAACCTGATTGCAGTACCCGTGGCGTGGTATTATTCGACGGAATTGCTTTCGCGTTACGCATTCCGCACGACGTTATCACCATGGGTATTTACGATTGCCGCAGTGGTGAGCATTGTCATCGCAGCAGTTACGGTAATCTTTCAAATCAGGAAGACTGCCGCGCAAAGTCCGGCAGTCGTGCTGAAATACGAATGATATTGACAGGTAGTATTATATAATTAAAGGGGTCGCCAAAAAAAGCGACCTCTTTTGTTTTTGCTGAATTGACGGGATTACGCGCGAATTCCTGTAATCTGCCTGATTTGTCAGCTTCGTATCAAAAAAATTCAGCTGCCGTATGGAATTCTTTTGTGTACTGCATCCAGTGGAAAACAAATCACAAAAACCATGGCAAGGCAATTCGCACTTATTCTCATCCTGATTACCTGTTGTTTCGCGACTACGCCCGAAACACGCACAATCACGGGTGTGGTAACCGCATCGGCAGATGGATCTCCGATGCCCGGGGTAAATGTATTGATTAAAGGTACGGCAACAGGTGTTTCTACGAATGCCGAGGGTCGTTATGAAATCACTGTTAACAGTGATAAAGACGTGCTTGTATTCTCATTCATCGGCTACGTGACGGCTGAAATAAAAGTCGGGACACGCCAGGTCATCAATGTGACACTTGAGCAGGATCAGGCGCGCTTACGGGAAGTAGTGGTGATTGGTTATGGTGAACAGAGGCGGATTCAAGGGAAAGTTGCCGGTGTGAGGATCAGGGGAATCACTTCAATGCCGGCTACATCATCCTATGCTCCGATGGAGGATCGCGTCTCGCATAATACCGAAGAGTATGAGTATGTCAATGAAAACATCTTCCATGACGCAGGTCGTAATCCGCTCTCGACTTTTTCAATAGATGTCGATGCCGCATCGTACAGCAACATCAGGAGATTTATCAATACTGGTCAGCGTCCGCCAAAAGATGCAGTTCGCATTGAAGAGATGGTGAACTACTTCACATACAAGTATGCACAGCCCGAAGGTGATCATCCGTTTGCTATTCATACGGAAGTGTCAACTGCGCCGTGGAACGGGAAACACAAGCTGGTAAGTGTCGCACTTCAGGGCAAGTCGATCCCCGTAGCCAGCCTGCCGCCGTCAAACCTGGTTTTCCTGATCGATGTTTCCGGCTCGATGGATGAACCAAACAAACTTCCGCTTCTCAAATCGTCGTTTAGAATGCTAGTGGAGCAGCTTCGACCGGATGACAAAGTTTCGATTGTTGTCTACGCCGGTGCCGCCGGACTTGTTCTTGAACCGACACGCGGCGAAAACAAACGCCGCATACTCGATGCGTTGGACCGGCTGCAGGCGGGTGGCTCAACTGCAGGTGGTGCAGGTATTCAACTTGCGTATGCAGTAGCCAAAGAGCAATTCATGCCCGAAGGCAACAACCGTGTAATTCTTGCAACCGATGGTGATTTCAACATTGGCGCGTCGAGCAATGCAGAACTGGAACGCATGATCGAAGAAAAAAGAAAGGATGGGATCTTCCTGACCGTACTTGGATACGGAATGGGCAACTATAAGGATTCCAAAATGGAAAAGCTCGCCGACAAGGGTAACGGTAACTATGCCTATATCGACAACATCACGGAAGCTAAGAAAGTGCTTGTAAGCGAGTTCGGCGGAACGCTCTTCACGATTGCAAAGGACGTGAAGCTGCAGGTTGAATTCAATCCTGCAAAAGTCAAGGCCTATCGCCTGATCGGCTACGAAAACAGGTTACTCAATCACGAAGACTTCAACAACGACAAAGAGGATGCAGGTGACCTGGGTTCAGGGCATACAGTGACCGCGCTATATGAAATAATTCCGGTTGGCGTCGATAGTGAATTCTTCAAGATCGATGATCTGAAGTATCAGAAACAGAAAACCACAAAATCAAACAGCCATGAAGATGAGTTGCTTACGGTCAAATTCCGCTACAAGGCACCGCAGGGTAACACGAGCAAACTTATCGTTCAGCCTTTGAAGGATACTGAAATCAAACTGTCAAAGACGTCTGAAAACTTCCGGTGGGCGGCATCGGTAGCAGCATTCGGAATGTTATTGCGGGAATCACCGTTTGTCGAAGGGTTCACCTATGATGAAGTAGCTCGTCTTGCTGAAGGTGCGCGAGGCGACGATCGTGAGGGTTATCGTGTTGAGTTCATCAATATGGTGCAGTCTTTTGGCGCGATGTCAAGCCGTTAGCCGTTTGTCATAGGCTCGTTGCAGGTGCCGGATCATTCCGGCACCTTTGTTTTTCTGAAATACCGTCAACCGGGCGGGTAACCTTTGATCTGAACTTTCGTAAAAAAGGTCACTATGAAGAAGATCGATATCCTCAATTTCATTACGAGTTTCCGGAAGGAACCCAATGCCATCAAAACGCATGAAGAGTTGCTGAACCACCTCGGCAAAGAAAATGCACCCGCCATTGATCAGATGCTTTCAGAACTTCAACAAACCCGCGCTATCCGCGCAACCGAACGCGACGGACAAAAAGCATATCAGGTTATCAGCCGATAATCACCAAGGTTGGAAAGTATAAAGGTGAAGACTGAAGGTTCAGACGGATTCTTTGCGCCCCCTTGCGTCCTGGCGTCATTGCGGTGAAAAAAAGCCCTTGTCTTCAGGACCGGTCACATTCAAGTTAAGATTAAACAAACTCGCAGCTTGAAGCTCGCAGCTTGCAACCCAAGATAAAACTCCTTCCGGGCACAATCAGGTCAATACCCCACCGGTGAAATTTCAAATTCGCCTTCTCTCACACATTCCGGCTCACTGAATCCGTCAGGTCTCTTAAACTGAGACTTGCCATATCCCTCGTGGCTTCGATAGACCTTCTGCATGAACAAATCCCAAAGCGGCATGGCCGTACGTGCCCCCGAGCCCGAATGCCAGTCTGGAAAATGAATGGCACGCTCATCGCCACCAATCCATACTCCGGTGACAAGTTCAGGCGTAATGCCAATGAACCACCCATCCGACGCGTTGTTTGTCGTGCCTGTTTTGCCACCGACTTCGTTGCCCTCGCGAACTTCAACGCTGAGACTACCTGCTGACCCGCCAGGTTCATCAACAACACCCTTCAACATGTAAATCATATTGTAAGCGGTTTCAGCGCTCATGGCCTGCTCGCGCGTTGGAGTGAACGTCTCCAGAATGTTTCCGTAACGGTCTTCGATGCGCGTGATAGCAAATGGTGTTGTCCGGACACCGAGGTTGACAAACGTTGCGTAAGCGCCTGTCATTTCCTTCAGGCTGACGTCACTGGTACCGAGTCCGATGGAATACACCGGGGTCAGTTTACTTTCCACTCCGGCGCGCCGGGCAAAGGAAGCAATATTGGCCGGGCCCAGCTTATCGACCAGCTGAATCGTTACGGAATTAAGCGAATGCGCAAAAGCAGAGCGCAGCGTGTGGGCACTGCCATCACCATAACCACCGTTGCTGTTGGCAGGCTGATATAGCTTACCGTAAATATTAAGCGACGGCGATACATCACGCATCAGAAAACACGGGGAGTAGCCGTCCTCGATTGCTTTCCCGAACACGAAAGCCTTGAACGTTGATCCCGCCTGTCTTTTTGCCTGCACTACGTGGTCGAATTTGAAGTACCGATGATTAATTCCGCCGGCCCACGCTTTGATCTCACCAGTGTTCGGATTCATAGCCATCAGTCCGGCGTTGAGAAATCGGTTATAATACTTCAGCGAATCAATCGCGCTAAAAAGCGTGTCGCGGTCGCCCTGCCATGTGAAGACCGTCATCTTTTTCTTTCGGTTGAGCGCAGTCATAATCGAATCTGAGTTCTGACCGAACTTCCGAACCAGTTCGCGGTAATAATTCGTTTGACGGATTTTCCGTTCTACAAAGTTTGGTAACTCGTTACCCTTCGTATCGACCCACGGGTTCTTGCCAGACCATTGCAAATCAAATTGGTGTTGCAGCCTGCGCATGTGTTCCGCCATCGCCTCCTCAGCGTATGCCTGAAGTCTGCTGTCGAGCGTAACATGAATGCGCAGCCCTGATGAATACAAATCGTAGCCGTGACGGTTACACCATTCGAGCAAATCCTTTCGTATTACGTTTCGGAAATACGCCGCCGGTTCTTCACTGTGATCGTGTACATTGAAATTTAGGTTGATTGCCTTTGTAGCCAGCGAGTCAAATGCTTCACGCGACGGGAAGAACCCTGCGCGATATAGCTTAGATAAAACTTCATTTCGTTTGCGCAGTGTACGTTCCGGATGGCGAACAGGGTTGAAGATCGAAGGGCTTTGCAGCATGCCCACAAGCAGCGCTGACTCTTCGACGGTAAGATTGCGCGCATTCTTGTTGAAGTAAGTTTCGGCCGCAACCTGGATGCCATAAGCGTGATTGTTGAAGGAAACTGTATTTAGATACAAGGCAATTATTTCCTCCTTGGTGAGGTTGCGCTCCAGCTGTGTCGCCAGTATCCATTCCTTGGTTTTGCTGACAACCAGATCAGCGACAGGGTGGAGGTCGGCGATTGATCCGCGCATTTCTTCACCGCGGGTGTGAAACAGATTCTTGGCAGTCTGCTGAGATAATGTACTACCCCCGCCCTGCGGATTTGCAGTCAAGATGCCCAATGCAACGCGGATGTACGACTTAAAATCCATTCCTGCGTGATCGTAGAACCGGTGGTCTTCCGAAACCAGAAGTGTGGTTACAAGATGCGGGGGCAGCTGCTCATACCGGATCTGCGTACGATTATATCGGTAGAAACGCCCCAGTGAAACTCCGTCGGCGGAGATCAACTGCGACGCGAGATCGTTTTCAGGCATTTCGAGCTCTGCAAGATTGGGCATTCCTCCGAACCAGTTATATGGATTCTTTATTACGAGCAGGATGTAAAGCGGAACGATAGTGAGTATCGCAAAGAAGGCAACCCAAATAAAGACGACAATCCTCCGAAAAATTTTGCTTTCAAAATGGAGTACGCGATTAGTCCTGTTCCAGATGGTGGTCAGTGTAGGTATCATGATGCAAAACGGTTTTATATACTAACGCATGCGGCGTACCAATGGGTGCGTCTTACTTGCTGAGGGTCGTTGATTTTTCGACCTGTCGACTATAACGGCGGTAAGCGTCAAGAATCTCTTTCCGATAACGGAAGACGCTGACACCGGCGAGTAACACCAGCGTTGCGTTAAAGAAGAGTGCGACCGGAATCGAGATGTGTTCGCTGATGAATCCGATCTCAAAGTTTCCAAACGGGGCGATGCCCAGGAACATCAGCACGTAAATGCTCATGACGCGGCCGCGGTACTCGCTTTGGACAACGGTTTGAATAAGCGTATTCATCGTTGCCGCCTGAGAGAGCAACCCGACACCGATGAAGAACAGCAACACAAGCGCGACTGGCAGCGGCGGGGCGAAGCTGAACGTCATCAGCGAAAGCGAAAAGAGAATATTGCCACCCATGATAAAGAGAATCTTGCTGAATCGCTTTGCATAGGCGCCAACGAGATACGTTGCCAGCACCGAACCCATTCCTGTTGCAGCATACATGTAGCCCAGGCCTTTGGCTTCAAGCCCGTAGATGTTTCTTGCGATGATCGGCATGAGAGTACTGTATGACCAACCGAAGATTGACAAGATGCCCGTAAAGAGAAGCAGTACACGAATGAGCGGATGCCCGTATGCGTATGCAATTCCGTCGCGGATGGCTCTAAATGGTCTTGTGCGTACTGGTTTTGCGTCGTCGCCAAAGCGGATAAAACTTAGCGCGACCATAAGCCCCCCATAGCTGACGCCATTAATAATGAAAGCTACCCCGGAACCCAGTGAGGCAATTAGAAAGCCGGATATGGCGGGCCCGATTGCACGCGCCGCGTTAAAAATGCCGCTGTTCATTGCAATCGCCGATGCCAGTTGATCTTTGGTTACAATGGTCGAAACAAATGCCTGTCTCGCAGGAGCGTCAACGGCGTTAACCGTCCCCATCAAAAAAGCTGATACGCAAATCACTGGCAATGTAACGAGTCCGGAAACTGTCAAAATACCCAGTGTCGTAGCGACGATCATGTTGGCAACTTGTGTACAATACAGGATCTTCTTTTTGTCGAAACGATCTACCGCAACGCCCCCAAAGAGTGAAAACAAAAGTGATGGTGTCGTCGCAAGTGCTGCCACAAGACCGAGGTAATAAGGCGAATCTGTGAGCTGCAAAACAAGCCAACCCTGTGCTACGATTTGCATCCAGGTTCCGATCACCGAAACAAACTGTCCCAGAAAGAATAGCCGGTAATTCGGGTTTTGCAATGCGGGAAACGCGCCCCACTTTTCAGCTATAGCGGCATTGGTTCCCGCACTTACTTCGGGGATTTCCGGAATCGCAAAGCGCCTTCGTATGAATCGGAAACTCTTTCGTATCAAGCCTGCTAAATTACAACAAGGATATAAAAGAATATACCCGGCGCAGGATTTGACGTTTGTACGTGCTTTAAGGTGCCAGCCATTCTATGATGGCGGCAGGGGGACCATAGGCAGGATCAGTGAGAAGTTCGTTATCGGTAAGTGTGAGCAGAAATGCTTTCAGGTCTGCTTTTTCTTCAGCGGTGAGATGCACACCTCCTTCGTTAACGAACTTCATCAATGGGTGAACGTAGTCTGAATACACCAGGCCTTCGGAATAGAAATCGATAACTTCGTCGAGGGTGCTGAAGCGGCCATCGTGCATATATGGTCCCAGAAGTTCGATGTTAATAAGCGATGGTGCGCGGTATGCACCAACGTCCCACGGTTTCTTTGTAATGGAATAGCGGTCTCGCGCCTCGTTGAAGTCTGTGTCTTTGGCGTTATTGAAATAATCAAATGTGGTTAGCAGCACCGTGCCACCGTGGCAATGGAAACAATCAGCGTCCTCCGAGAAAAATAAATCATGGCCTCTTAATTCCGATTCCGTCAGAGACGCCTCCCCGCGAAGCCATTTGTGGTAGCGGGACCGGTAACCTACAATTGAGCGGATAAACTGGGCAATCGCTTTACCTATCCGGTCAGCGGTTACTTCATCGGTGCCAAATGCTTTTCTGAACATCGGAGGATACATGGGATCAGACCTGAGTGCGTTAACCGTCGCTGCAATTGAACCGTTCATTTCATCGCCGGCGACAATCGCCATGTAAGTAAACGCTTCGAGGTTTTTGAAATTGATTCCCGGTACTTCTGAAAAATCATAACCAGGTATCCCGGTAGCCATATTGTTTTGCTCGATAAAGCCATTCCATGAGTAGCCGGTGTTGTTGAAGACGAGATTGACAACAGGAAGCATCACGTGCTGCGTCGGCTTTCCTGAAGGATATTCGATTGTGGGCATGCCTCGGGGATGACCATTCGAAAAGCGCGGATTGTCCTGGCCGCATTCAAATCCCCGTGACTGAACATGGCACGTTGCACATGACATAAGTGAATCTTTATGCGTGCGCCCGGATAATCTGCCATCGTAAAACAAATGGCGCCCCAATTCGACACCTTCTTTTGTCATGGGATTGTCGGTCGGGATGTTCAACTGTTTGGGAAAGCCGACGAGTTCAGGGAAGGTATACGGCGTAGGACGAAATTTCTCTTCGTCTTCAGAACATGCAACCAGTGCCCACGACCATGCGAGCACCCCGACGCTTAACAGAAGGGCCGTCAGTTTTAATCTATGCATACTACTTTCCACCGCGGTTGTAAATTGAAAAGACGTGCTTCCCGTTTTCACGGATGACCTCAAGGGCTCGCTGATTGTTCATGATCATACCACCGAATTCATTATGGTCATACACAAATGCACCGTCGAACCATTTGTCGATGTTCATTCGCAGTTCGAGTGCAGCCTCGCGATCAGGCCGGACATCCACAGATATCGGAAGCGTTACTTCAAACCAGTTCTGCACGAACTCAGGAACGTTGTCGCCTTCATCGTAAATCTGTCCGACGCCGAAATGAAAATTAAACGGTGTGCGTTGATCGGAGTCATCCCGCCAGAAGCCGTTGAGTTTCATGTAATGATATCCACCGAAGTCACCGCCAAGTGCATACGGCCACATCATGTTGCTTTCAGGCGGATCGGTAAACTGCCCCGGAGTGTTGTTGTCGCCTTTTAATCCAAACGTAAATCGGACTGCCGAATAGGGGCCCGCCGGTAACCCGCTATCGGTATGGCTAAGTGTTGCAGGTATATTTGAATCAATGTAACTCGCTTTCTGCGATAGGAAGAGCC
>JAEZDW010000176.1 GCA_023417955.1 Bacteroidota bacterium | reverse complement strand
TTCGAGGTGGGCATAATCATGCGTAATATTCCAGATCACGTATGGCAGGAAGAGGACAAATGCCATGGCACCAGCAACATATGGCCATGGGGTTAGCAGCCACTTTCTCTGTGGCGTCAGGATCAATCCGGCAAAAACGCCTGCACCAAGAAACAGTACGCCGATCTTGTTTAACAGTCCAAGTCCAAGTACGAGTCCCAGCCATATCCAGAATTTCTTTTCACCTGATTGTACAATTTCGACAATCAGGAAAGCAACAATTGTCCAGGAAAGTATTTCAATGGCGTTCATTGAATAAAAAGACGACATGACAATATTTCCCAGACTGAACGTCAGTGTGCAGGCGATGAACTGTGCGATGCGACCGCCACCCATTCGGATGACAATTATTCCGGTTAGCCATACCGTTAGTGCTGCACAAATCGCCGGAACCATTCGCACTGAGAAAAGAGAATCACCAAATACAAGCGTCCATACTTTGAGTATGTAAACGCTTAGCGGTGGCTGATCAACGTAACCGATGTCGAGGTGTCCGGTGCAGGCGAGGTAATAAAGTTCATCGCGAAATAATCCGTAACCTCCGGTTGCATTGACAACCACGTGGAGCAGCAAACGAGTTACACTGAGGTAAAACGGAATCGATAAATCACCGCGCGTGAGGCGCGTTGTGAGGGGAATGGTCGTGGTCATACGCTATTGCTCCCCAAGATATTACTTTCCCGGCCAGCGGCAAAAACAGCTAAGTACTAAATGGCATCTGTTTTTCAGCATTTCAGGACACAAAGCGACTTTCTTATGAAAACATCAACAGGCTCGGCCATACTGACTTATGCAGAAACAGGTATCATCCGCGAACTGGTAAACTGCGCGCTGACGTGTGAAGCATGTGCTACGGCGTGCCTGAAAGAACAGGAAGGCACACACCTCGCCAGGTGCGGCGCACTTGCACGCGACTGTTCTGACATTTGCCTGCATGCATCACGCCTGGTAATGCGACACTCCGAAATAGCCGAGCACTACCTCACCATGTGTGAGGAAATATGCAGGCTTTGCCATGAGGAGTGTTCAAAGCACCAGCATGAGTACTGCATGATCTGCGCTGAGGCGTGTGAAAGCTGCGCCGACAGTTGTGAACGCTATGCCCGCGAAAGCGAATAGTGATTACAGCGTTTCAGCCTTGTAACCGGCCTTTTGTAATGATTCTTTGACCTCCTCCGGGGAAACATCGCCTGAAACTGTCAGGACGCGCTGCTGCGAAGCCAGATCCACTTTCCAATTATCAGTGCCGACAACTTCGTTAAGGAACGGCGTTACTTTTTCGATACAACCAGTGCATTTGATATTCGTGCTGAATTTCTTTTCCATGACAAAATGTGGTTTACAATTAAAACAACAAATTGCAGCAATTTGTCTCTTAGAGATTTACATTATACCTGTTTCCTTTTACGAAATTCCGGAATCAATAGGTAGCTCGGATGCCGATGCCAAGTTTGACGACGTCACCCGGCCTCAGGCTTTCCAGGTTTTGAAGCAGGCTCACCAAATATAACTCATTCGCGTTCACATCCAGGTATGCGGAAACCGATTTAAAAATCGTATGGTCTCTGAGTCGAATCGTTATTGAAGGCTGATAATTGAGGTGAAACCGAAAAGAAGTCTGCCACCAATAATAGTTTTCCGGATACCGATGACTCGGCCATCGTGTCCGGAAGCTACTTCCCAGATGGTAGCTAATCATCAAACCGATATCAAAAGGATTAACAGTGATTCGATTTCCCACGGAATAAGCAGCGGGAGCAAACACCAATCGCGTTGAAAAAATATTAAGGGGACCGCCTCTATCACCGGGAACGTATCCAAAATGCAAGCTTGCACGAGCGCGGCCGCGAAAGACATCATAGCCGACTCCGCCACTGAGATATCCAATACTTCCTGCATACTGAAGCTGAAGAAAATCCGGATGCGACCAGTGCCGCTCCTGCGCGAGCACAGGTATTGCGGCCACTGAAGAAAACAAGATCAAAGTAATTCGCCTCATGGCTAATAGTTTACGATTTCCTTCACAACGATTCCGTCAACAATCTTAAGCAAGAGATACGATCGCTGATCAAATGAAAAGCTGGTTATGTATCGGATTCCATCGTTGAAAGGATATCCATCGGTATGATCATGCACGTGTGCATGGAGTGAAAGCAGAAACCCGGGCGTTGTGCTTAGCATGCGGGCATAGGGTACGACAAGGTCTTGTTTGAAATCGTCATCCGTCGGAGGAACATGAGAAATTCCGACGTAGTACTTTACGCCGTCTTCAGGATCGCCACCAAGCTGCTCCTCAAGCCATTGTAAATTCGGAATCTCTTTCAATGGGTATTCGCGCCCGTTGGTATTGTGCATCACAAACTTGATGCTGTCATACACAAACGAGTAATCAAGCGGCCCGAACATCCGCATAAAAACATTTTCGCCGTTGGCAATGACATCATGGTTTCCGATGACGCCGAAGAAGGGAGCGTTGAGTCGCTTCAATCGATCGTATACCCATTCGTATTCAGCCAGCAATCCAAAATCGGAAATGTCACCGGCAAGGACGACAAAGTCGACGTTGGGATTTTTGTTCACATGAGAAACAAACCGGTCCAGTTCATCCATGAATCGTTGTGAATCTCCGACAAACGCAATAATAACCGTGTCGTCAATAGCGCGTGCTAAAAGTTTTTCAAGGTTAGCGGCATTGAGATCACGCGGCGTATTCCGGTCGAAAGCCTGGTTAGGGCTAAACTCGAAACTATTGCATGAGACGAAAAAGTATGAGAAAAATACGATACAAAGAATCCGGCATACAAACATGTGGAATAACAACGGTTTTTCGTCGACAGCGTTCGCTTACGACGAAAAAAATCTGCGCATTAATTCAACAAACGATTTAGTGGTGCTATTAAATGCTGTCCAGCGGCTTGCGTATGCCTTCAAGCTTTCGATTCTTTTTCAATTCACTCGGCGTAAGCCCGGTAATTTTCTTGAACTGAGCGGAAAGATGGGCAACACTGCTGTAACCCAGCTGAACTGCAATCTGACTCAGCGTCAGCTCGTCATAAAATAATAATTCTTTAACGCGTTCGATCTTCTGCCGGATAATGTATTGCTCAAGCGTAATCCCCTCCATAGAGGAAAACAAATTGCTGAGATAGTTATAGTCATAGTGCAACTCCTCCGACAGCATGTCCGACCAATTGTAACGCCTGTCCACCTGAGGAGAATGGATGATACCGATTACGCTCTTCTTGATAGCTTCGATGAGCCTTCCCTTGCGGTCGTCGATCCGTTCAAATCCCAGAGGCGTGAGGCTCTCATCAATTCGCTTCAGATCGGTTTCGGAGAGAGGGTCTTTTTTGATTTCAACCTCGCCGAGCGAGACGTTATCGACGGTATAGCCGAGTCGTTCCAGTTCCTGCCGGACAACAAGTACACACCGGTTGCAGACCATGTTTTTGACGTATAGCGTTGCCATCTCTTGATTTTTTGGGAAAGGTACACATTCCGTCACAACGTTTTTTTCCTAGTGTTTTGTTTCTTCAGTTTGAATCATCGGATCCGTTCGAATGGCATTCCCCTCACGATCAAAGCGATAAGTATGCGTTGTATTATCTTTCTTAATATGAACGATGTATTGACTCGTATTTCGTTCAAAGAATACATTACCCTGCTCCCACCCTTCATACGCGGGGTTTTTGTCTAGTTCCTGTTTCATCGCAGGCGGAATGGCATCGTCTGCTATTTCGACGCGATCCTCTTTCACAACATTCAGTGTATCCGATATTTCCTGCGTTCCGTACTGGCCCTGAGGCATCGCCTGTGGCACGGTAAAACGCGTTGTATCCTGCTGGGCCGATGCGGTCACTGAAGCCAGCAGCATGATTGCTATCGCGTAAATGGAATATTTCATTGATCTCTCCTTCAAAAACTAATTCACTTTCAAAGGAAGAATCTTGTGCCAGTCAGAAGTTCAGGATGAATTCCTGCAAATTCTGATTGCGATCGAGTTTCAGTTTCTTGCGCAGGCGGTAGCGGCTGATCTCAACGCCGCGAACGGAAATGTTCAATAGCTGTGCAATCTCTTTGGTGGAGAGGTTCATCCGAAGGTAAGCACTGAGTTTTATATCCTGCGGGCTCAGCGGCGGGAACGCGGCCTTGAAGCGATGCGTGAAATCTCCGTGAACGCGATCAAAATGAAATTGAAAGTGCTCCCAGTCCTGGTCGCCGGAAATATTGTTATCAATATCGCGCGTAATCTGAAGTATTTCTTTACGACCATCTTCTGATGGGAGGCGTTTTGCGATAGAGTTGAGGTGAGTGCGTATGCCTGAAATGAATTCGTTCTTGTTGAGCAGGTGCATCGTTGCTGTTGCCAGTTCGCTGTTCATGTGTCGAAGGTCGGCCTCAAGCTTCTCGTGCTGAAGCCGCGATATCTCTTCCTTCGAACGCGACGAAATCACCTTAATCTCATTCGCCTTCTCATCCAGTTTTTGCTGCTGCTCTTCTTCCAGTTGTTTTTGCTCGCGCTGGTACTTTCGGTCTAACAGATTGAAGCCAAGGAACAGAAGCGACAACCCCACGAACGTATACACAAAATAGGCGACCACGGAGCGATACCACGGTGGCCGGATTGAAAACCTGAACGTCGCTTCCTGGCTGACCACGCCGCTGTTATTGCGCGCGCGAACGTGAAAAACATAGTCGCCTTCTTTCAAGTTTGTGTATTCCTTTACAGTCTGATCCGACCACGACGACCACCCGTCTTCAAATTTCTCAAGGTAAAATTGATACTGCTTGCCCGCATTGTTGCCGAGTCCGGTTGATGAAAATGCGAACGTCAGCGAATTGAGTTCGTGAGGCAAAACAACGTCATTTTGTTCAGGCTGCTGATCCGTAACCATTCCGCCGGAATGAAAAGTGCCGAAGAACAGCACACTGTCCCGCTTTGCAGGAGCAGTTACATTTCTGATTAAAGCGCGAAAATCCCGGTTGGGCTGTACCTTTCTGGCAGGATCATAGTGGATGAAGCCATCTTTCGCACCAAACAACACTTCATTGTTCGCGAGGATTGTGACATTCACGAGATCGTCATTAAGAAAACGCCTGATCCTGTTAAACGCGTCAGCTTCAAAAGTGTATTGCCCGATAGCGTTCTTTCGAAGCACACCCATGTGGCTGCTTCCGGTGATGTAGATGTTACCAAATGCATCCTCCTGCATGTTCCATACCTGAGCATCATCGCCGAGCAGTTTGGTGAAGAACGGATCCTTCTCAAATGTATCGTGCTCCGCATTGTAGCGATACAATCCGGCTTCACTTGAAAAGACAAGTTCATTGCGCACACGAAAAACGTTGATCAGCAAATCCGAGGGAAAGCCATTGTCCTTTCCATAGTGACGAACTTCAAGGATACTGTCGGCGCGCTCATTAAGTTTGATCCTGTAGGCACCCTTGTATCCGTGGGTGACCCATATAAACCCACGGTCGTCTTCAGCCATGACACGTGAAGACTCGTGGAATCCGGCAAGTTTCTTCTGCAGCTTCCACTGGCCGCCTTCATAACGGTACGCCTGAAGGCCGATGTACGTACCTTCAAGCATGACGTCCGGATGGCTCCGGAGAGGCATAAATATCCAGGAGCCGGGTTCATGCGATATATGCGCCGATTCGTTACCTATCTTGAACGCACCCCGGTGATGGCCCAGCAGCAACTCATTCCTGAGCCTGCCAATGAAATACGCCTGCCCCGCAGTGTTACCAACTGCGCGAAAACTTCTGTCAGCCGCGCCCTCCGAAACGTATAGCCCGGTGTTGGTACCAAGGTATAAGGCACGACCATCAAAATAAGCAGCGTAGCCGGTACCGGGTAATCCACTTTGTTCATTGATGAATGTAAACGGTGACCCGAGTTCCACCGCAGCGATGCCGTTATTTTGACCAGTCCACAGGTTGCCTTCATCGTCTTCGTATAGCCCGAGAATAGTTCTGCTTTCAAGACCTTTTCCGCGCGTCAAAGTGAGCGTTATCTTCCCCTGATCATCAAGTACCAGCAGCCCGTTGTTTTGAGTTCCGGCGGCGAACGATCCATTGCGCAATCGCAGCAGGCAGTTGATCCCCGTGCGCCTGAACATTGAAGTCAGGTCATTGTTCCATTCATGGACAATGCCATTTGACAACCTGTAAACGCCCTCCTGAAATGTGGCCACGAGCAGGTCGCCGTTCCCGAGTGACAGAATTGATGACAGGCTGAAGTCGTGGAAAAACTCGCCTCCCGGCACCAGCTTCAGTGCATTTCCCTGCAGTCGGCTCAGTCCGCGCCCCCGCACGTTGACAAACAGCTCGCGGTTTACCAGAAATGAAATGTCGAGCGGCAGCTGACTGCTGATAATTTCAAATTTTCCTTTTTGGTAGATGTAAATCCGGGAAAATGTGCAGAAATAGATTTTATCCCCGTCTATATAGGTGCTCCAGGCTTCATCAAAATTGCGGCTTTCGGGGGGAAGGCTATCAGCCAGTGAGGTGTATTGCAGAAGTCCTGACTTATTCGGGAAGAAGTATCCGAAATCTGCCTGGCAGCCGACAAAGATGCGGCCCGATGCATCGATAGCCACACTACGAACCTTGGTTCCGTTTTTTACCCGGAAGGTCTCCCACCGCACGCCGTCATATTGAAGGAGGCCGAAGTTGTTCGCAACGTACAGGATACCGCGCTGATCCTGGGTAATCGACCAGTTTTGGATACCGGCATTGTATTCGACAGTAGGAAAAGTTCTGACGAAAGGGAAACCGGAAATCGATGACTGTGCATACGCGAAATGCGCCCAGAATACAAGGAAAAGCGGAATCAGAAGTCTTGCGCACCGCAATATGATGAATACCCGTATCGACATTGTTGTACTAAACTAACACAGAAATCCCCGCATTTAAAGGAAAAAAGGGTGTCGGGAGTACATTGATGTATTTTTGATGTAGACACAGCAGCCCGGGGATGTAGTATTGAAGCGTTTGCTAAACGCAGGCTGACGCGACGTTTCCCGAAGTTTATAGCATGAACATCAAAACGGCCAACCTGCTGCTGGCAAGCCTTCTGATACTTGCGGCACACCTGCTCATCGCACAGTCCCAAACCGTCGATCAACGTATTGAGGAACTCATCTCGAAAATGACTGTCCGGGAAAAGGCTGGGCAGTTGAATTTTATCGTAGGTGAGACCATCGTCACAGGTCCTACGATGTATACGCAGGAGTCGTCGAAGTTTGATGACCAAATCCGAAATGGGACAATAACCGGTCTTTTTAATGTTCATGGCGCTGCATACACCGCGCGATTGCAAAAAATTGCGGTTGAAGAGAGCCGGCTGGGAATTCCGATTCTTTTTGGCGCAGACATTATCCACGGATTCAAGACGGTCACACCGATTCCGCTGGGAGAGGCTGCAAGCTGGGACCTGGAGCTGATCGAGAAATCAGCACGGCTCGCAGCGGATGAGGCAACATCCTCCGGGATCAGCTTGAACTTTGCACCTATGGTTGACATTTCGCTCGACCCGCGCTGGGGGCGTATTTCGGAAGGCGCGGGTGAAGATCCCTATTTGGGTTCGAGGATCGCTGAAGCGCGTGTGCGTGGTTTTCAGGGGACGTCGCTTTCAGCGGAAAATACAATGGCCGCGTGCGTGAAACACTTTGCCGCATACGGTGCTGCACTAGGCGGTCGTGACTACAATACGGTGGACATGTCGAAGCGTTGGCTGTATGAAACCTATCTGCCACCATTCAAGGCTGCGCTTGATGCCGGTGCAGCCACTCTGATGCCGGCGTTCAACGAGCTCAATGGAATTCCTGCATCAGCGAATACTTTTTTGTTGAAAGAGATCCTCCGCGACGAGTGGAAATTTAACGGACTTGTTATTTCTGATTACGGCGCCGTTCGCGAGACTATCAACCATGGGTTTGCTGCTGATGGAAAAGATGCCGCGAAGGTGTGCCTTGAAGCAGGAACTGACCTGGACATGATGAGTTTCCTGTATATCAGCGAGATTCCGGCACTTGTAGAGAAGGGGCATCTCTCAATGAATATACTTGATGACGCAGTGAGACGCGTTTTGAAACTGAAGTTTCAGCTCGGCCTCTTTAATGATCCATACCAATACTCAAATGAAGATCGCGAAAAGCGCACGCTCCGGTCGCCTAAAAAACTTCAGCAGGCACGGGAGATTGCGCGCAGTTCCATGGTTCTTCTGAAGAATGAAAACAATCTGTTGCCGTTGAAAGGCGGCATCAAACACATCGCTGTGATCGGCCCCCTGGGTGACAACAAGGAAGAAATGAATGGTTCGTGGTCATTCTTTGGAGAGGCATCTCATCCTGTGTCGGTGCTGGAAGGAATTCGTGCACGTGCCAATAAGGGCACCGTTGTTACGTTTGCCAGAGGTTGTGATCTCTATACAAACGAGCGGAAGTACATTAAAGAGGCAGTTGCAGCTGCGCGCAAAGCAGATGTAGTCATTATTGTCGTGGGCGAAAGTGCGGTCATGAATGGTGAGGGTGCCTCCCGCGCTGAAATCGGATTGCCCGGCATTCAGCAGGAGCTTCTCGAGGCTGTGCACAAGACAGGTAAACCCATTGTCGTTACGCTTGTGAACGGACGCCCTCTTGAATTGAACTGGATGCATCAAAACGTACCTGCGATACTTGAAACCTGGACTCTTGGTTCGGAAAGTGGACATGCTATCGCGGACGTACTCTTCGGTGATTACAATCCATCCGGAAAACTTCCGGTTTCATTTCCGCGAAGCGCAGGCCAGATACCACTTTATTACTTTCAAAAAAACACAGGGCGGCCGTATAACGGCGATTATTCGGAGGCACCACAGCAGCGCCTGTATGTTTCGCGTTACCGCGATGTTAAGAATACACCCCTCTATCCGTTCGGACATGGCTTAAGCTATTCGACGTTTATTTACTCTGATGTGAAGTTGAGTTCCGCGAAAATCAGTCACGGCGAAAAGCTCACCGTTTCAGTGACGCTATCCAACACGAGTAGCCGCGATGGCGAGGAAGTGGTGCAATTGTACATTCGCGACGTTACTGCAAGCGTAACAAGGCCGATAAAGGAACTGAAATCCTTTAAGAAGGTACGGGTACCTGCCGGCGGAACAGAGGAAGTCCCGTTCACGATCGGCGAGGACGATCTCTCATTCTATCGCGCGGACTGGACATGGGGTTCGGAGCCCGGCATGTTTGAAATCTTTGTCGGCGGTGATTCTGAGAATGTAAAGATAGCAACCTTCGAGCTGACTGAATAGTCACAGCCTGGTGTTACATGCCGCGGTTTTCAGCGAGTTTATTGCGTTCCGTCTGAAGTTCACGCGAAAGCTTGGTCTGCTTTTCCATTGCCTTGCGCTTGTACTCTTCGAATTCGGTGCTGAGGCTGTTGAACGCATCAGCTCGTTCTTTCAGCGAGGCGTGAATCATTCTGAGTCGGCCGGAAATCATTAATACCACGAGAACAAGACCTACGAAAATAACGGCAACCGTAGTGATAAAAACGCCTTTGGAAAAGTTAATTCCGAGGACATTGATGTGGGTGCTGTCAAAAACGATCTCCTGCATGGAAGCTTCCTTTTCCTTCAGCGTTGCCTGGGTGTCGGCGAGTTCTTTCTTCAGTTCGGCGATGTTTCGGTCCCGCGCACCAATCGCGGCCTGCTTTGCAGAAACCGAGTCGCGGACTATGCGCCAGAATCCATCCAGCACATGTTCACGGATGACCTTATACTCCTTGTAGTTTTGAGATTTTTGCTTTAGAACCTGATAGCGCTCATGCAACGGATAATTTCCCTCCAGCGCGTCACTCTCCTGCTGTGCATACGTCGAAGTTATCATCAGCGCGAGTAGAATAACGGTAATGCCTCTTTTCATAGATAGTCCGGTTTCCTAAAAATGAATAAACATAGAGGATAGATGAACAAGTTTCAAGTAATCCTATATTAACGTTCAATAATTCCGGTTTAATATACACCGGCATCGCCATAAGGCAGTCAACAGTGACAGATTAGAGCTTCTTCAATACCAGCTCCATACGATTGACGCTGATCATTCTGTTGAAGAGCTCTTTAAGATAGTGATATTCTTCAGAACTGAAAACGGTCCGGTTTATTGCCAGTGACGAATTCACAGCAAGCGTCGAACCTTTTTGGCGGACATCAAAGATGTAACGACCTCCGCTGTTCGGTAGCGCGATGCCGACACGCTCGGGAATCTCATCCAGCGCAACTCCATCGGGCAACTGCACATTCACAATGACTGTTTCATCGCGCGGAACGCCAAAATCCACCGGGTATAATCTCTCCTGCGAACGAAACGGATTTCTGACAATTCTTTCCAGCAAAAAGGGATTGAACAGAAATGTTCCACCGTTCATGTTCACGGGTTCAAATTCAATCGCAAACTTTTCAACAAGGGGTTTTGACCTGTCAGTAAGGTTGACAATTTCGAACTCCGAAATCGTTCCGGTATGCGATGAGTTCTTTCGCTGAGTGATGTACTCATCCGGCGTCGAGTATGAATAAATTCTGCTTCGCTTTTCCGCCGCCCTGTAACCGGTATACGTCATTGTCACGTTGCCTTTCAACTCGCCGTCCTTTGAAAGCGTGACATTCAATGAGGTTATTTGCCTCGATTTATCGCGCGGCGTGATCTCCTGCCAATACGACCCCTTTCTTGCCATGACCCTACCCTTCCCGTTCAGACAGCGTTCGGGAAGTACACCAAATGGAAGGAAATCATCGGTAGCATCCAAAAGATAGGTTTGTCCCCCGACCTTTACGAGTGCAATCACATAATTGAATTCCGTAAGTACGGGAAACAAGTCTGTAGGCAGTCCGTTACTTCTGGTGGAAAGGATTACCGGTTCTGATTCAAACCCCAGCTGCTTGTATGCGGCAACCAGCGCAAGGTTGATATCGGCCGATGATCCTGCTCCCTTCTCGTATGCTTTCTTGATTCCGTCCGAAATGAAT
Source organism: Bacteroidota bacterium (assembly GCA_023417955.1). Classification (GTDB taxonomy): domain Bacteria; phylum Bacteroidota; class Bacteroidia; order Cytophagales; family Cyclobacteriaceae; genus Ohtaekwangia. Next base: position 2,642 of record JAEZDW010000176.1, on the reverse strand, counting down.
CGCTGCTCTTCATTCCAACGGAAGTGCAACCTGATCGTCTCAAAGATCTCTTTCGCCGCGGCAAGTGAATCTGCCGCTTCTGCTACGCGTTTCGCAAGTGCATCATTCACAACATCCTTTCCTTTTTTCAGTTGCGATCCGAAGCCTTCATGAACACGCAACTCCTGATCTGCATCTCGCCATTCCTTCGTAACACGATCCTTTCGTCCATCAAAATATTCGATTTGAGTCAGCTCAAACTTGATCGCTGAAATAAAATTCTTTTTGGAAGTCATGTAATCTTCCTCGACAAACGCAGGAATGTTTTCCATCGTCCACCGATACCGCACGCAATCAGCGACGCCACCGCCAACAGAAAAACATCCCTTTATTATTTCACTGTCCTCCTTCGTCAATTTCAGAAACCCGCGCAGACTGATATTGTACCTGTAGTTTGCAGGGATCGTTGCCCAATACTCACTCACCACTTTGGGAATCGGGGCCTGAAACTCCCACGGTTTAAAGTTCATGGTAAAAAAAGGCGTCTCGAACTCATACTCATACTCGATCACACTGCCAACATTGACATTCGGAATCGTGAACTTCTTTAACACGCCATTTTCATAGTCCTCGGTGAATATTTCTTTGGCAGAGAGCTTCGTTTCTTTCATTGAGCCGTTCACCATTGTGAACGACGACGCCTTGACATTGCGAAGTATTTCGGTCTTACTATTATTGCGATACAAGGGAATCGTGACGTTGGCTCGTTCAAGTCCATTTGTTTTTAATATCTTGATCTTGACATAATAGTGATGGACCATGTTGAAGTTGTTGTACGACTCAACATACGAATGTCCCCATTCCTTCAGCATGACTGCGTCAGCAGTGGTGTCGCGATCATAAAGGTCTTGATTCAATTCGCGATAGGTGGTCTGTCCAAAGGTGTAGGGGACATCCTGCGCAAACGTGAGGCCCGAGGCTGCTAAAAAGAAAAGGCACAACAGATGTTTCATGATTTGGCGGAAAACCCAAATTTATCGAATGCTGTAGTTCAGTAAAAGACAACTTTTATGAATACATTACCTCCGGAACGTTTACGTTATGAGAATTGGCCTTCTTTCGGATACACACGGCTACCTTGATCCGCGCATTGGCGACTACTTTCAAAATTGTGACGAAATATGGCACGCCGGAGATGTTGGTGAAATAGCCGTTCTTGATCAGTTAGAGCAACTCAAACCGGTACGTGCTGTATTTGGCAACATCGACGACAGAGCGATGCAGACCCGGCTTCCGGAAGATTTGCGTTTTCCCTGTGAGGGCGTGGATGTATTCATGACACACATCGGTGGGTCGCCTCCGCGCTACAACCCGCGTGTCAGGAGAATTTTAAGTCAGGGTGCGCCGCAGTTATTTATATGTGGCCACTCCCACATTTTAAAAGTCGGGCGCGACGCAACATTCGGCGATATGCTCTATCTCAATCCCGGTGCCGCCGGTAATCATGGGTTTCACACCATCAAAACCATTGTCAGGTTCACGTTGAGCCAAGGCGCAGTTGGCGACCTTGAAGTGATCGAACTTGGGAAACGCGGAGAACTGATTGCGTGAAGTGCTGAACGTCAGACGTACTGGTTCAGCATAACCGGCATCACAAGCATAAGGATATCTTCACTGGAGTCTTTCTCTGCTGGCAGAATTACACCTGCCTTGTTTGGAGCAGACATCGTGAGTTGAATTTTGTCGGAATCCAGGTTCGTCAGCATCTCAATGAGGAACTTTGCATTAAATCCGATTTCGATATCCTCGCCATCGTGCTCACATGACAGGCGTTCATTCGCTTCATTTGAGAAGTCAAGATCTTCCGCAGAAATCTGAAGTTCGCTACCTGTAATCTTGAGTCTTACCTGATGCGTGGTCTTATTGGCGTAAATGGAAATACGTTTCAGGGCGCCAAGCAGATCGCTACGCTCAATAGTCATTTTGATGTTGTTCACAGAAGGAATAACATTCTCATAGTCAGGAAAACGTTCATCTATAAGACGGCAGATCATACGAATGTTTCCGAATTTGAAGAACGCATTCGAGAGGTTGAAGTTGAGGCTCACCTCGGTATTCTCCGACGGAAGCGTAGCCTTCAGCAGGTTCAGTGCCTTTCGCGGGATGATGATGTTGCTGCCATTCTCCGACTTAACATCTGCACGACGGTAGCGCACGAGGCGGTGGCCATCGGTTGCAACAAACGTCGTGTTCTTATCGCCCAGGTTGACGTACACCCCGGTCATTGCAGGGCGCAGTTCATCATTGCTGGTGGCAAAAATCGTATTGTTTACAGCGCGGGAAAGCACGTCTGTAGAGATCTCGGCGCTAAAGTCATTGCTGACATTCGGTACCTTGGGAAAATCTGTAGCGTTCTCACCGGAAAGCTTATACCGTCCGTTGTCAGAAATGATTTCCACGCTGTACGTCGATTCATCGATAGAGAACGTAACGGGCTGTTCCGGCAGGTTCTTGAGGGTATCCAGCAAAATCCGCGCGGGTACCGCGATGCTTCCTTTCTCTTTTGATTCTACCTGAATCTCCGTGATCATTGAAGTCTGCAGATCTGATGCGGTAACCGTCAAACTTCCCTTGTCGAGTTCAAACAGAAAATTCTCCAGAAT
>JAEZDW010000120.1 GCA_023417955.1 Bacteroidota bacterium | reverse complement strand
GGATTGAGAACGCCCAGAGTGTCCGGCAGCATGAAACGTTTGATAGGTTCGTCCCGGAGTTCTTCCATCAGGAAGTAAACATAGTCGGGATCGTTCCGCATTCCATTGGACCAATCCTCGAAATATATGTTGGCACTGATGCCGAGGGAAGTAGCATAAGCAATTGTTGCGCGTATGTCGGCAACGTGAGCTTCAGGAGTTTTCCGGAGTTGTCCTTCCAGGTGCTTGCGCGAACCCTTGCAAAGAAGATTAACCACTTTTCCGCCGGCGCGATGTATCCAGTCAAGTGAACGGTTATCGTCGACAAATCCAAGTATTTCGATCGCGTCGAGGTAGCCATGTTCACGGGCCCAGCGAACGATTCTGGTAGCAGCTTCAAATTCGCCATCCGAAATCCGCGCTGAAGCAATTTCAATCCGGTCAACCTTAACTTCCTCAAGCAACATCTTTGCGATGTTCAGCTTTTCGGATGCCGTGTATGCTACACCTGATGTCTGCTCCCCGTCGCGCAGGGTCGTGTCCATGATCTCGATATACATAATGCTGTTCTCCAGTCCGTTTCTCACAGTGAAAAAAATGCCTGTAAAGGTATGGAAAATGTGTAATGGAAGCGTTGTAAATTTCACAAGATTGTCGTTTCCACAAATAATATTCTGCCTTGTGAACGTGTGTTAGTCTTTTCTTTGCTTCGGACAGCAAACGTTTGATCTGTGTCGAAAACGGCATAAAGGATCGAAATTCATTACTGCGGCCAGTCTTCGTGTTTACGGATTTGTCCTTACCTTTCTGCGCGACACACATTAGGTTCACGAACATGTGCTATCACAAGTCTCAGAAATTTGATATTGACTACGTAGCTGAGTACTACTCGGCATCGTATGACAAGGTACTGGAAGAGGTTTATCAGCCTCAATTCCATGAAAACGGTTTCGACTTCAAGGCCGGGCCTGTGCTCACAACGGGCAAGCCAGACGAATTGCAATTGTTCAACTGGGGATTGATCCCGTACTGGACCAAAGACCTGACCTCAGCTACACGGCTGCGAATATCAACGCTGAACTGCATCAGCGAGGAAATGTATGATAAGGCGAGTTTCCGGGACGCAGCGCGCGAAGGGAAACGCTGTCTTATTCCGTGTTCCGGCTTCTATGAATGGAGGTGGCTCAACGCTGAAGACAAGAAGTCGAAAAAGTTTCCGTATTACATCGGCTTGAAAGAGCAGCCTTTATTCTCGATCGGAGGCCTTTACTCAAGGTGGATAGATCGCGGTACAGAAACAAAACATTATACGTACACCGTTCTCACGACGGCAGCCAATCCATTAATGACCAAGATCCACAATTCGAAACGGCGTATGCCCGTTATTATCCCACGCGAATATGAAAAGGACTGGTTGAACCCCGAACTCACAAAGGAAGATGTGCTTGCACTTTGTCAGCCGATATCCGATTCAAGAATGCTCGCATACACAATTTCAAAACGAATCACATCAAAAACCGAAGAAACAAATGTTCCTGAAGTACAGCAGGAAGAGTTGTATCCCGAACTTGGTTCAGACTAAAACAGAGACCTCCTTGTTATCAACATTTTTTACCAGCCCGCTGCCGGCTTTCGTATTGTTTTTTGTTCTGACTTCGTTACGTTTGAATGGTCAGGAACTGCAACAGCGTTTTCTCGAACTTGAACGACGTTCGGGCGGAGAACTTGGAGTGTACGCGCTTCACGTTGAAAAAGGTCTCGTCGCAAGCAGAAATGAATCGCGTTTCTTTCCAATGGCGAGTGTTTACAAGCTGCCTATCGGAATATTCATGCTTAATCAGGTCTTCGAAAAGCGAATAGACTTGTCAGCAAAAACCAAAGTTACGCGCGCGAACCTTGCGCCGGAATACAGTCCACTCACAAGGCGCTGGTACCGTGATGGTGATTTTGAAATCACCTGGAGCGAATTACTTCGACAGATGGTATCTGAAAGTGATAACACAGCGTGTGATATGATCCTCGGGAAGGTTGGTGGTCCCGCCAGGGTTACGCGTTACTTCTCACAAATCGGGATCAATGGTTTTTCGGTCAGCCGGGATGAAAAGCAGATGGCGCTTGATCAGATGCATACCGTGAAGGAATACAGGCAATATGACGGTATCGCTGTCGATAGTGTGTTTGATCTTATGGAGCGGAGCCAGCTCGATCGTATCGTGCGCAACGCATTAGCCACACGAAAGGACGTGGCGTCGCCATGGGGGATAGCGGAGTTGCTGTTGCGACTCCACCGCCGGACTTTGCCTGCTTTCGTGGATTACCCCATAATGCAGCAATTGCTTACCGACACGCGTACAGGCATGAATCGCATTAAGGCAGGTGTGCCCGCAAATGCAGTCGTTGCGCACAAGACCGGAACGCAGCGCACTTTTGGCGGTGTGAATATCGCGACCAATGATGCCGGTATCATTACACTTGAAAATGGCGAGCACATCATACTCGTCGTCATGTTAAAAGGAAGTACCCTTGACAGCGAGGGCAGGGACCAGCTGATTGCCGATGTAACGCGTGCAGTGGTAAACGCGTGGGTTCACGCAGAGTGACGCGTGGTGTGCAACAACTATCGGACAAGCTGCTCAAACAGACGATCCAGCATTTCCCGGGGGTCTTCAAGCATGCCCGGGTGAACAGGCGAGGTTTGCAGGATTGTACTTCGCGACGCAGTTAGCCAACGGAATCTTTCACGCATTGGCAGTTCGCCAATACGACCGGCGCCCTTTTCGCCCGCGCAAATCTGTTGAAATGAATTCATGTGGGCCTGGACTTCATTCAAATCAATTTCTTCGCAGAAGGCGCGTATCCGTGTCGCGTTTAGTGTCATGCGGGTATCAAGGAATTTCAGCCCATGGCAAAACAGTATCACGCCAACATTGACGAATTCCTCCCGTTCGACATGAGGAACCACGCGAATAACAGCGTATTCAAACAAGTGTCTTCCTTGCATGGTTGATTTCATTTGTGAAGAAGTCAGCCTGTTCGAGCCGCGAACCCAGAAAATTGCGATACGCATTTCGGTTTTCTTCGGGTGAGCTGAAATGAGGATCGTCGAGCCACGCCTCCGGAATAGCATTGGTGATCGAAGAGATACGTTCTGCTGTAAGCCGCGAGCGAAATTCATCGGTGCAGGTTTCCGGATGAGCTGCGACAGACAGAAACACGTGATCACGGATCATTGGGAATGGTTTGCGCGCGTTATCCGTGTTACTCCACTGATGGTGAAAATACAGCGACGCGCCGTGGTCAATAAGCCAGATTTCTTTTTTCCACAGCAGCATATTAGTGTTTCGGTAGGTTCTGTCGACGTTCATCAGGAATGCGTCGAGCCACACAACGCGAGCCGCGAACTCCGGGGATACGGGACTGGCCACGGGATCGTAGGTAATGGCCCCGCTGAGGTAATGGAGGCCAAGGTTTAATCCGGTGCTTGCCTTCAGCAGGTCCTGGATTTCCTCGTCGTCTTCGATCCGGCCGAATGCCTCATCGAGGTCGGCAAAGATTACCTCAGGAACCTGGAAGCCCAGTGCGCGAGCCACTTCACTTCCGATGAGTTCGGCGATAAGCGCCTTTTTGCCCTGACCGGCACCTCTAAATTTGAGGACGTAAAGGAAGCCGTCATCGCATTCCACGATGGCCGGAAGAGACCCGCCTTCGCGAAGCGGTGTGACATACCTGATTACCTGAACGTGCCGAATAGAAACCATTGTGTAAACGCGAATGTAAAAAAAAGGGCGGGGCCGTCATAAGGCCGTGTAAATTATAACTTCAGAAAAGGACGTGGTTGCGTATCAGTCACAACCGCCAGGGGCGGGGCGTACTTGTACAGTATCCTCCCCGTTGTGACCGGTTTTGGTTTTATCCCGGTGCCAATGCGCCGGGCATAAGTTTTCATTTCGTCAGTCAAAATGATAAGTGATAAACCCCCACTGTTATACATGAAACCACTTGTTTACATTATCGAAGATGACGACGACGCACAGAGCCTGATTAAGTCCGGTCTGCGCAAAGCCGGATTCGACGTTTCTACTTTCGCCAATGCTTTCCCCGTTCTTGAAATGATTAACAACTGGCCAGACGCCTTTATCCTTGATATTGGTCTTCCTGGTGTAAACGGGTTTGAAGTTTATAAATGGTTGAAGGGGAATAATCAGGCGCGTGCCATACCGGTGATTTTTTTGTCCGGGAACCCCGACCTGCCCGCTATCGCGCGGCAATACGGCTGCGATGCATATCTCGAAAAACCGTTTGAAATGAATGACCTGGTTGACAAAATCAATTCCTGCCTGACGCGAGTGAGGGAGCACCCTTAAAAAAACAGGCTGGTATTTACTTTTACAACGGAATCGTTATACTTGCATTCGACGCCCCGAATGCCCAGAACGGTTGTGATTATTGATGATGATGCCGATGATCTTGAGATCATGAAAGAGGCATTAGCGTATATTGATCCATCAGTGCTCTGTCTCACATTTGGTTACGCTGATGAAGCCATTCGCATACTCGGTGGAGAATTGATTGTTCTTCCCGATTATGTTTTTATTGATTTTAACATTCCCAGAATCACAGGCCGGGACTGTATGCGGCAGATCCGGTCGCTGCCGGATTTGAGAGAAGTGCCAATCATCATGTACTCCCCGTCTATGCCTCAATCCATGGCAGCCACCCTGGTCGATGAAGGCGCGACCTTTGCCTTCCAGAAGCCATTTGGTTTTGACGACTATGTCAGCATCCTAAAAGGAATTTTTTATCCGGAAGGTTAATTTCCTGAGTGAGTGCAACGGTTTGAATTCCACCCAATTCCGCTTGACATCTTTGTTTGATTCAATCGTATGGTTAATTGCGCGTAACCGTGCATATTCGCACTCGATTTGCGGATGATGGACCTCAGGCACAGGCAGCGAATTTCGCTTGCTTCATTTTTCTTTCTTTCGGGATTTTGTTTTGCAAGCTGGGCTTCAAGAATTCCTACCATAAAAAGTACTTTCGGATTCAATGATGCCCAACTCGGAACGGTATTGCTTTCCATGCCAGTCAGCTCCCTGCTTGGCCTCCCTGTTTCGGGATGGCTGATCTCGCGCTTTGACAGCAAGTACCCACTAATTGCCGGGTTTTCGGCAATGTGCCTGGCACTGGCATGCATTGGTTTTGCTAACAGCAGCCTGGCATTAGTAGCCGCGATTAGTTTCTTTGCCTTTGCCACGCGGATTCAGAATATCGCTGTCAATACGCAGGCGATCACCCTTCAGAAACAATTTGAGAAAAAGATTAATGGTGCTTTTCACGGGCTTTGGAGTACTGGCGGAATAGCAGGGGTCGCCTTCTCGACACTTATGGTTGCCCTGGATGTTAACATAAGCCTCCACCTGCTCATGGTTTCGATCATTGCTGTTGGTGTAATGCTTTTCTTTCACAGGAACCTGCTACAGGGTGACAGGGCGCACTCAGGAAACAAGCTGCAGCTCGGTAAGCCGGATCCCTATATCATCTACCTTGGGTGCCTCGTTTTTCTGGCTGCGGTCTGCGAAGGGGGCATGTTTGACTGGAGTGGAATCTACTTCCGGGAAGTCGTCAACGTCGATGTATTCACTGTTGGCTACCTGATCTTCATGATCTTTATGGCAGCATCAAGGTTCTTGTCCGACCGGGTGATTGACGCCATTGGTATGCGCAATACCTATTTGGCCAGCTCAGGACTCGTAATCACAGGGATTCTGATCGCGGTGTTATTCCCGTCTTTCTGGACAGCGATGATAGTATTTTGCCTCGTAGGTCTTGGTACTGCACCGGTAATCCCGATGACCTATCTGCTTGCCGGGGGATCAAGAAAATACTCACCGGGCATGGCCATTTCGATCATCGCCACGTATGGGATAGTGGGCATGCTTGTGGGACCGCCGCTTATCGGCTATCTGTCACATGCGTCAAGTTTGCGCATGGCATTCATCGCTTTCGCAGTCGGCGGCGCATTGATTATCCCGATCTCGCGACTCTTCTTTGCACACCGGCAACGGATGGAGCAGCAAGCTTAACTAATGCGGAACAGGCAACTGAGATTCGTCCATGATCAGTTGGAAGCTCCGCGCATTACCATCGAGTGAGTGGCGGATTATCTCCCTGCCGGAATCTTTAATACCAATACGACCACCCGAAGCACCAGTGATTTGTGCGATCGCTTCCGACAGCAGGTTTTCACGTTCGTCGCCGATAGGATAGAGGTACAGACTGTTATCCAGGTTCAGTATATCGGGTGTAAAGCCATCAGCGTAGTCGGCGGTACCCAGACTGTTTGCAATTTTCACAATGATTGGCTGCATACCCCATTTGTTTTTCGGATTGTCTGGTTCATAAATTGAATTTGAACCAACGTTCTTACCATACGTAACATCACCGATCAGAAAGACCTCCATGTATGGACGCAGGCTGTTTATGATCAGCTCGCTGGCAGATGCAGTTCTTGAACTTGTGAGAATGTATACGCGGTTCCCTGTAAGCATAGGGCCTACGTTAGCTTCTTTCTCGGCAAATCTGGATGTCAGAAAGTCCTCACCGAGGTCCGGATCATTCAAAATCAATTCCGTGACATCGTCGTTGTATTGCTTCGTCATAAAGATCGATGAAGACGTAATACCGGATCCTATAAGGCTGGCGAGATTTCGGGCTGATGTTTCAATGCCACCGCTGTTAAAACGCAGGTCAAGGATGAGATCAGTAATACCGGAGGACTTGAATTCCTGGAATACGTTGTTCATCTCGTTGTCAAACGTGTTGGCGTTTCCGGTTGCAAAAAAGTTGTATACATAGTATCCGATTTTGCGACCCCCGACTTCATAGATTGTATGGTAGTAATTCGGGTTCTCGGAGTAGACAATTGCAGAGAGTGAAACGGTAGTTTCAGGCCCGAATTTGTCTTCGCCAATAAGCAACGGAGTCACTACAAGTGTGTGATTTTCTTTCAGCTCGTTGAGGACGTCGCGATAGTTTGATGTTGTAATGTTCTGGCCATTCACTTTCGTAATCAGATCGCCGCGTTTTAATCCGGCGGCTTCAGCGGGTGAATCTGGTTTTGTGTACAAGATCTGCGCGATAACTTTGTTCGAAACCTGGTTCTCTCTGTAAAGAACAAACTCATATCCGGCTTCCTTATTGATGCCGTTCAAAGAGTTCAGTAAATCCTGGTAGTTATCCTGAATCCAACTGAATCGGTCATCCTTGTGCAGCAGGCTTTTGAAGTATGCATCGGGTTCCTGATTGCGGTCGCTGTTCTTAGGTAAGCTTTTATTCCACAAGTAGTAGAATTCCATGTTGTCCTGGATCCAGGAATTCACGTACTGGTTTTCCTTGTTATTGAC
>JAEZDW010000103.1 GCA_023417955.1 Bacteroidota bacterium | reverse complement strand
GCGTAATCGTGTCGGCCATGCTTGCCCTTTCGTTGCCGCTACACGAGAAGGGTATTCTTAATTTCAATTCCGGGACCTATGTGGGATACGCCTCCATGGTCATCGCACTCTCGGTAATCTTTTTTGCGATCAGGCGTTATCGCGAACACCTTGGCGGTGAAATCACGTTTGGAAAGGCGTTCGGTGTCGGACTGGCCATTACAGTTATTGCATCGATTATGTATGCGCTAACGTGGGAAGTATGCTACCATACTATTGCCGGTGATTTCATGGCGCGAATGAGCGACTACTACGTCGAAGAGAAAATTGCTGCAGGTGCCACGTCCGATGAAGTGGCAGCCACGCGAAAGGAAATGGAAGAGTTTTCCGAACTGTACAAAAACCCCGCAATACGATTTGGGATGACGTTGTTTGAGATCTTTCCTGTCGGTGTTTTGATAACCCTGATTTCTTCGGTATTACTCCGGCAAAAAAATATTTTGCCTTCGGTGCCACCTTCTGCGTAATCCGCAGTCTATACTCCAGGAAAGAGAAACACGCTGTTCGGAACTGAACTGTGTAGCATACGGATATGAACAAAAACAACGTTGATACTCTTTCCTGTGACTTTCAATACTCGAGGTAAAACCCTGATTTTGACCGCTCGTCAACATTTTGCGAACGTTTCCTGAATCTGGGTAAAACTTTTGTATCGGAGTTTTCGTCTTGACTGAACTAACCCGGACCCAATGCTAAAGCCGTTGCTCTCTGCCGCAATCGCGAATCTGATGAAGGACAGGACTTCGAGCCTCCTGCAGGTGCTGGCACTCACCGGCATAATCACTTTTGCACTCCTGCTTCTTCTCAACATCCTTTATGAGTCCAGTTACGATCGCTATCATGCCAAGGCTGACAATCTTTATCGGGTAGTTTCCAATGTGAATGATGGCGACAACGAGTATCAATGGAACACGTCACAGGCGCCGCTGGCTCCGGAGTTGTTGAAACGCTTCCCTGAGGTCCGCAATGCAGCAAGGTTTTCAGCTTTAGGCAAGATCGTTCTAAAGGATGGCAACCGCAGGTTTGAAGAGGAAGGTTTTTATGCGGCGGATGAATCCGTATTTGATATGTTTTCCTGGCGATTGCTAAAAGGCGATGCAGCGACTGCGTTGGCACGGCCCGGAACCATGGTCATCACCGAAAAAATAGCCCGTGAAGTATTTGGATCGGTTGAGAACGCATATCAGAAGGTGCTTGAAACCGACAACGGCGATATGTATATGATTCGCGGCGTTATGGAAAACGTACCGCAGAATTCGCATTTCACTTTCGACGGTCTGGTCTCAGGTAGCAGCAGCCGCGCATTGAGCGGAGGCTGGGGCAACTTTAGTACGTACACCTATATCGAGTTGCCTGCAAACTACAGTACGGGGCGAATGCTTTGTCATCTTAAGAAGGTTGCGCGCGAAAATCTCAATCCTATCGCGGACCAGGTCGAAATGCGAATCTCTTATCAGTTGCAGCCATTGACGCAGATTCATCAGGGCTGCAAAGGCCCGGGTGCCACCGATGCAGGTCTTGGTGATTTTATGTACGCGATAGCATTCATGCTGGTATTTGCAGCTGCAGGGATATTGTTCATCAAGAGCCGTACCTTCGGGCAACCCTCTGAATTTGAGGCACTGCACTCGATTGGTATAAAACGCAGCGCATTGATTCTCCAGATGATCGCCGAGTCAGTGTGCATCACACTCGTCGCTTTTGTCATTAGCGTTATGCTTGTGCTTGCCACTCTGCCACTGGCAAGCAACATCCTGGGCAAAACATTGCCAATTTCATTGCTGTGGCATTCGTCGGTGTTCATCACTATGCTCGCTGTATTCGTCTTCGCAGGTTTTGTAAGCGCACTCTACCCGTCGTTTTATCTCCCGAAAATGCAGGTCCTTGGTGGTATTCGAAGAGAGCGCCTCAAGAAGGAAGAGATCTTTATTGCCTGAGACCCCTGATTAACATAATTTTGAGTTTGACCTCAGGGTAATCCACATAATCCCGCCAAAAGCCCGGACACAATGCAACGCTAAGAGTTGTATCAATCAGGGATCGCACTTTGTCGCAAGCAAGCCTTTCCGGGTTAACTACGAGACCAATTTCCATCCATTGTTCGATGCCTGAGCGTTGTGTAAGCGATATGTAAGCGTTATAGCCGCATAACAGAGCCAGGATAGACCCAGCCTAGACTCGGCCAGGATCCAGGTTAAGGTAGCTAAAGCTGGGTCCTGGGTGGATCCAGGCTGGGTCTTGGCTGAGTCAATGCTACGGCCACAATACTTAAACATCGCTTATACAACGTTTAAACATGACCTATCCAAAAGCGTTTGCGCGCAGATAAAAAAAATCTGAAAATCGGTATCATTGGGGTATCGACAATCCCTCAAATCCTCATCCTGGCCATCCTTCAATCCTTAAATCCCAGTCGTTCTTCGATGTAAAGTCGATGTAAAGTCGAGTAGTAGTTAGGGTTATTCCAGGGTATATCCAGGGATTATCCAGGGTTGATCCAGCTACAGACCCCCAAAGGTGGATCAACCCTGGATGAACCCCTCTTAAACCCCATGCAGAAGTCGACTTCGACTCGACTTTATATCGACTTTACATCGACGTTACCAGGACGTTGGTTCGCAAAACTCCCTACGCTCGAAGGTGTCATTGGTACGCCACGAGGCGTGTGTTTATATCTTCCTTCAGAACCGTGATTCAAGTGATGACGAAACAAACTCGCAGCCGGAGGCTCGTAGCTTGCAACTGAACGCATACTCATTTCAATACCAGCCGCAGAGGTTACCGGAAGCAAGCTGCCTGCAAGCCGTTGAAAGAAGAAAAATGTCAGAATTGAATAATAAACGTAGTCCCCTCGTCCACCACGCTTTCGACCTTAACACTTCCGCCCAAAGTCTCAATCTGAGTTTTGGTCAGGAACAATCCTACACCACGGGCCTCCTTGTTTTCGTGGAAGGTTTTGTGAAGACCAAAGAGTTTGTCGCCGTGCTGTTTGAGATCGATACCCAGTCCGTTGTCTCTTACACGCAGTTCGATACCGGTTGGAATAAGATCGGTGGAGACGAATATTTCCGGGATACGCCTGGATGAACGATATTTTACGGCGTTGCTGATCAGGTTTTGAAGAATACTTTCGAGGTATGGTTTTGAGTAGTAGATCTTCGGCGCGTTGTTGAAGTTGTAGGTTACCGTTGCACCTGCTTCAATCAGTTCACCTTCGAGCGATTGAACAACCTTGTCCAGGATATCTTTGAAACGGATTTCCACACGTTCGATATCGTGCGTTTTCCGGATCTTGATCATCTCCATGAGTTCGTTCATCGTCTCGCCGATGTTATGCGCAACATTGCGGATTTTTTCAAAGATGAGTTGATAATCGCCGGGCTGACTGTCTTCCGTAATGAAATTCAGGAGTGCCTTGATGTTTGCCACCGGTGCACGAAGGTTGTGTGAAATGATGTGCGCGAACTCGTCTAGTTGACGGTTTTGTTCTTCGAGTTCATAAGCTGCGACTTCAAGATTTCGTTTTGAAATGATGAGTTCCTCTTCGAATTTCTTGCGACTTGTTATATCAATTGCAGACGCGTAAATGACTTTCCTCGCGATGTCGGGTGACGATCCCCAGAGAAGCCAGCGGTATGTGCCGTCCTTGCAGCGATATCTGTTTTCAAACATCGCGATCGTATGTCCGGTGCAAACCACGCGCATCATCTCTTCCGTCTTCACGAGGTCCTCCGGATGGATAAATTCGTTGATGGGTTTTGTAAGCAATTCATCGCGTGACCAGCCTAAAGTTTTTTCCCACGCAGGATTCAGCTTCTTGAAGTATCCGTCGAACCCGGTGACTGCCGTGAGCGTTATTGAGTTGTTAAAAACACGCGAGTTCTCATCCGCCATGCGGCGCAGTTCTTCTTCGGATTCTTTGCGTTGCGTAATGTCAGAGATAAAGCCTTCAAGCATGAATCCCTGTCCGGACTGTACTCCGATTCCTGTTTCGGAAATCCACCGCCAGGTTTTGTCGCGGTGAAGAAGACGATATTCCAGGGTATAACTCTGCCGGTCATCGAGAGACTTTGTTCTTATGTTGGTAACGTACTCGCGATCTTCTTTGTGCACGAGTGAAACCAGGCTGACTTTTCCGGAATAGAAATCTTCAACCGTATAGCCAGTCAGTGCAGTGATCTTATTGTTGATATACTGGATCGTCTTTACTTCATCGTTTTTCATCATGAAGATCACGCCAGGTATGCTTTCCGCGAGAAGCCGGAACTTTTCTTCACTTTGACGGAGCGACAACTCCATTTCCTTCCTGTCGGTGATTTCCTGAATGCAGACACTTATCCGACCTGTGGGTTTTCCGTTTTCAATGACGAGTGAGCATTTCGCATTAAACCAGCGGTTATCGTCCGGTTTCATCGACGGGTACTCCCATTGGAAAGTCTCGCCGGTGCGGATTACTTCGCGGAGACCTTTTTCAAAAGGTCGCGCGAATTCTTCACCGAACATTTCTGAGAGTGTATGTCCGAGTATTTTTTCACGTGGCAGGAAAAGGAAATCGTCTGACCGAACCCAGATTTCACGAAAGCGACCTTCGGTGTCAAGTTCAAAAACGATGTCATCCAGCGAGGCGATGACCGCCTTTAGCTGGTTTTGATTTTCGTGTTGCTCGAGTTCGGCTTTTTTTCTTTCACTGATTTCGAGAAAAGTGATTGCGTACCCTGCAATTGCGTTACGTTCCCATAATCCACAGACTCCAATAGCAACGGGTACGGGAGTTCCGTTCTTGTGATTCGCCACAGTTTCAAAACGACAGGTTCGTGAAGTTGTGCGTACCTGGTGAAGAAGTCGTGGCAATACGGCTTCGTGAAACAGTTCAGTTTCACCTTTTTGTTGGGACAGGTCGAACTGGTTGAGGTCGAAAAGGGGTTCGGGAGTTTTGCCTGTAAGCGAGTCCAGATGTTGTCCGAGCAGTACTTCGGCGGTCTTGTTCATGCTCACAATTTCACCGCGCGTGTTAAGTAGCAGCATACCTAAATCGGTCGCCTGATAGAAAGCATCGATCAGACGAAGGCGGTTAGTTTGTGTGCTCTTCGTTTCATCCATTTGAACGGAAGACAACGGAAACTTCTCCATCAACAGTTAAAGGGCAATGTGCTAAAGATAGGCCTTTATTCACGATGGTTCCGGACCGTGACAGAAATTCAGCGAAAACGCAGATTATGAAAAATTTCGTTGACGTTTGGCTTCGAAGATTACGATTGCCGCGGCAGTCGAAACGTTCATGCTGTCAATCTTCCCCTGCATGGGAATAATGATGTTAGCACCTGCATTTTTTACCCATTCGGGCGATAGACCCGTTGCTTCCGTTCCCATTACTATCGCGCACGGTTTTGTGTAATCACAGGTGTGATAGGGCATAGATGCCTCAAGGTAGGTGCAGTAACTTGTGATGTTTTTTTTAGCGAGCCAGGCAATGGTCTCTGCTGTAGTCGCACTCGCGACTTGTCGTGTGAATACGCATCCAATGCTGGACCGTATGACGTTGGGATTGTAGAAATCGGTTTGAGGATCGCAAATGATTACGGCATCAAGGTTTGCTGCATCAGCGGTGCGAAGGAGTGCACCAAGATTCCCCGGCTTCTCAACGGCTTCAACAATAAGAATGAGGGGGTTTTGACTTAGTTTTACAGACGAGATTTCGTGGTTCCTCTGCCGCGCCACAACCAGTACCCCGCCCGTTGATTCGCGGTATGCAATCTTCTCAAATACTGTTCTTTGAACCGGGACGAGAAGATTTTCATTCCCGACAAGAACGATCATTTCGTCAGCCGATACAATATCCGGGCAAAAAAAGACGGTTTGCAGATCATACCCGGCGTGGATAGCCAGTGAGGTTTCGCGAACACCTTCGATCAGAAAGACACCCTGAAGCTTTCGCTCGCGAGCCTTTTCGAGGGCAACCACGTTTTTGATCTTGGGATTCTGCAGACTCGTTATCAGGGGATGCATGCCGTAATGTTAAAGTTAGCGGTCCAAAGTTCCAAGTGTCGGGGATTAACCTTAAACTTGGAGCTGATTAACATGCAACACCTCAAGCTATACCATCCGTCGTCCTGGGA
>JAEZDW010000082.1 GCA_023417955.1 Bacteroidota bacterium | reverse complement strand
CTTCAGGATGGAACGGCGGTAGCCGCGCCCGGATTACTACTTATAGGTTTTCTACTCTCGGTAGAGCGACTTCTACCGGGGCAGGAATGTTCACTACAGGTTTGTCGTACTACCAGATTGCAAATGGCACAGCAAGTCCAATCACCTATGCTGATGCTGGCGTGGGAACGTTGGGATTGATGGCATCTGGCGCATCGTATTTTTACGGGGTCCAGATACCCGCGGTTGGGCAGGGCGTTGCAATCTATGGTGGCCTCCGACTGACGTGGGATGTCTTTTATAATCTCGGGGCGCGATATGGACCTAGTAAATGGTTTGGAAATGATGATTCTAAATGGTTTAAGTAATTTCATGATGATTAATATTTATTACAGCATTTGGGTAGATGCCATCTCTAGCATGAAAAAGCACCACCCAAACGATAGGGATTGGAAGGTTAAGCTATTGTTGTATATCTCTTGGATTCAAGCTATCAACTGGTGGATTATTTTTATTTGGCTGAGGTTTTTTGATATTTTTCGAATTCCGCTTGTTGAATTGAACGTTTTTCCTGGAACATTAATGGATAGTTTTGTCGCTTTCGCCTTGCAGTTTGGGGTTCCTTTCATTGTCCTTAATTACATGCTCATTTTCCATAGAAATAAATACCGTGCGATTCTTGAGAAATACAAGACGTCTGGGTTTCGGTTTGCTCCCGTTTACTCGTTTTCTGTTCTTATTCTTGCGTTTGCCACAGCAATTGTGTATGGCATGCTGACCTAGGCAAAATATTTCTATCTAGTAGTTGCCCAGCAAGGAAGGCTGTTCACCTCAGATGCGGATGCTCTAAAATATATGTGGGATAATAGTCGTAAAAATAAGGTAGAATATTCTGGTTGGATCGTTGAGGGTGGTATAGTTGTGTTGCCGACCGAAGGGTACTCTCCTGGACAACGTAGATATGTTAAGAATACAAACCGACTTTCATACAATGACTATCTGCCGATTAAGAAACTGAAGGAGGGCGGTATTGCAGTAGCGCTCAATGGAAAAGACTATAAGATCCTTGCCCAAATTCATACGCATCCCAATGAAGGCGACTATGGACCATCTATACCTGATGACTATGATATGTACAAGTTTGCCGGTGGCGTATTCACTATAGGCACGGGAGGTGTATTTTCCGGATTTATGGATGACAAGGGAAATATGTACAATATTCCTCTAGGTCCAGTTAATCCCTTTTTTAATGGTACCCTAAGAATTAGAGACTTCATAGAATGATGAAATATCTTATTTTGGTTTTCCTTTTAGGAATAACGCAAGCGTGCGAAGCAAAACCCAAGCGAATGAAAATAGGAACTCCTGTGTGTCTTGTCGAGATCACTGATAATGAAATTAATAAGCTATTATTACGCTATTGGAGGGAATACAGTGACGAGCTGTCTGATGGAGGAGTATTAACGTTTCGATATGATAGAGAAGATGGCGAGATCGTATACTATTTGAGTTATATTCTGAATGCAAGTGGCCTTCAAAAAACGCCGTCGTATTACTCAAAGGTAGACGGTCATTATGTCCTCATCTATACTGGAATAGAGGACAAAATCCGATTCGATAGCACCTCCGTCGCTGCTTTTCAGGCAACGGTTGAACCAAGCCTCTATAACGATGCGAAAAGTAAAACAGGGAATGAATTAATTCTTCCGCCGATTACTTACAATCCTGCCATTTGGCGAATAAAATTCCTGAAAGGAGTAAACGAGTGGGACATTGAGGTCGTTGACAGATTACCTTATTGATTGAGTTGCCCAGCAAGCGGGGCCATATGGTGGTATCAATATTGGCATGGATGGATTACGCCAGTACTTAGCGATTGTAGCCGGAGAATCTGGCAATAATATTGATGAAGCATCGGCTATTGGCAGTGTGATGTTGAATAGACTTGCTCATAAAGGTGCTCATATGGAGGGTGATTTTGTTTCGAAGATCGGAGGCAAAGGTCAATACGATGCTATCGGTGGGAAGATCTACAATGAGGTTATGTCATTTACTGACAGTGACCTACTACACATCATAAAGAATCCTCTCGCTCTTCAAGGGAAGTATGCGGATAGAATTATGGGTGCGATGGGGCCGATTGTTAATAACGTTGATTATTCAAAGGGCGCTTACTTCTGGAATGCATCATCTCCTCAAACAGGTTTTAACTGGAATCAATACAACAACGGAACGTTTGTACAAACAGTATCCTATGGAAGTACAACGTTCTTCCGATATGCAGATGGAAAGGGAAGAGTATGGCCATGATGTTTCGAATGTTAATAATCACATGCTTGTTTTCTTCAAGCATATTTGCCCAAGAATATAAGCTTCAAGGCATTGACGATGCGTTGCCTTATTCGCTCAACGTTCAAGAAGATGTGATTAATGAAATCACCACACTATCCACCCAGATGGACAGTGTGAAAATTTTGAAGGTTCAGGATATTGAAAAAATCACTGTACATGAAAATGCCTTTCTTGAAATCGAATTCAGGGTAAGAGGTGGGGCTGGTGTTAAGATGCGAAGAAAGGTGTTAGTTTGTTTATCGGGAGGTGAAATCCATAGGGCGTTAGATGTGATATCGGAAATTTCTTCCAGAGTAACGGAAGTTTATGATAAAGTGGCCGATAGTCTGAAGTTGTTTGATGAGAAAGAGAATTATGACTTGAGAGTATCAATCAAAAAGAAAGGTACTGTTTACAAAGCTATAATATTCGAGAGTAAAAAGATCGAATCGAAATACGATCTATCGCGAGGAGAATCTTTCGAGAAGACCTTTGAATTAGACTTTGATGCAAGCGGATGTTTTTTCTATAACTCAATGAAGCACCTGAACAAGCGTTACAAAGTTTACTCAGCCAGAGATAACAAGGCCGTGGACAAATTTATCAGTATGGAAGTCCCCTGTATACAACTATACCAGAGTAGTTACCTGTTAATTGACAATGAATGGTGCATAGACAATGGTAGCGACGTTTTGAGTTGCCTTTAAAAAAGAAACCGGAGCGATCCGGTTTTTTTGTCTTACTTCGTTGCAGGATTTTTTTGAATACTACACTTAAGTAAAAAGTAAAAAAGCATCGAGCAGAGCATACACGTAGCTCTTGTCTTCAGCAGAAGCTTCTGCAAATCCTGCGAGCGTTTAAGCGTAGCTTTATCAAAAGCGGAATTAACACCTTCACCTACCAGGTAATCCAAAGACACTTCAAAAGCATCAACAATTTTTTAGCGGCTTCAATGGAAAAAATCCCTCGCCTCTTTCATAGCGCCGAATCGTAAGCTTTCCTAAAAAGCGAACAATCCAAAACTAGGAATTTTTAACTTTAGGGAACCGTGAAAAAGAGTCGATTTAACGAGACACAGATTGTGTCAATTAATGCTGGTCTAACGACGTTAGCTGTCACCGTCCCGGTTACTGCGCCGTTCGTCCTTGCCTATGGCGTCCTTGACTACGCTTTTGGAATTAGTGAATACATGGATGCCAATTCATCAGGAATAGTTACCGGCATATATGGTAGGTAAGATATGGAAGCTGTTATGTCTTCATTAACTATTGCGGGCAGCGTACTACGGGCAGTTTCTTTACGAAAGATCGATCGTTAGTACAATAATGTTTGAAATTTCCTTTTTAACATCTGCAATTCCGTTCGTATTTATTAAAGTACTTGAAGTAAAAATCCCATTGAGAGGAGCAGCATTAGCTTTCGGGTTCGTAGCGGCCATCTGGAAAATTTTCGAATCGCGAATTAAGAGTATTGACTTTAAGTATTGTCAAGTTTATTACGAGTCTGTGGGAAAGGGAGTACGGGTCTTATGTTTTATTTTGATGATATTGATTCTTATTCTGTCTTTCTTGTTCATGGTATTCTGGATAAAAGTTATCTTTTAGTTATTGTTCATTGATGCTCAACTGGGAGGACTAATGTGATGGTATCAATATTAACAAGGAAGCTCTCCGCTCGCCACTAGCCATCACGCGTATAGACTAATTTGTCTGGATGATTTCTATTTCGGTACGGCGGTTGATTTCGCGGCCGCCGAGTTCGTCGTCGTTGGAAACGATGGGCCGCTCCGATCCGTAGCCTTTGGCCGACAACCGGGAAGCGTCAACACCATTTGCAACGAGGTAATCGACAACGGCACCTGCGCGTCGCAATGACAATGCCTTGTTGTTTGCAGCATTGCCGGTGTTATCGGTGTGACCGTTGATCTGCACCTTGAGATTGGGATTCGTCAGGAGCAGCTGCTGAATCTTTTCAATTTCAGCAATGGACTCATTCTTGAGATCAGCTTTTCCAACATCAAAGAAGATGTTCTTCAGAATAACTTTCGACCCCACTTCGGCGCGCACCATAATGATGTGCGTGTCGATTTCCTGGTATTCAGCGAACTTCGGGAGGTTAAAGTTAATCGAGTTAAACAGGTAGCCTTCCTTTTCAGTAGCCACACCGTAGTTTCCACCGTGGGGGATGACAAGTTCGAAATCTCCGTTGTCCGGATCGGTTGTAATGCGTGAAAGCACCTTTTTGGTTTCGTTGTCCACCAGGCTGATCGTGGCCCCAAGTGGTGATGCGCTGGTTTCATCGATAACCTTTCCCTTCAAAACAGTTACTACGCGTTTGTCGCGACTTGCCTGGATTGATGGATCAATGAAGTCGTTGTTCTTTGGCTTTTGAACTTTTGGCTGCTCTGCAACAACAACCGGTTTGGGCTTCGGCTTGAATTTCGGTTCCAGGAACTTTATCGAATAGATGTCAGTCTCGCCGGTACCGCCTTCCTTCATCGTCGAATAGTATCCGCTCTTCTTGTCAGCAGAGATCGTAAAGAATCCATCGTATTCCCATGTGTTGATGGGCCAACCGAGGTTCTCCGGCTTCTGCCATTTTCCGTTCTTGAATTCACTTACGAAAATGTCGCTGTTTCCGAGGTTTGGATGACCATCGCTTGAAAAATATAGTGTGACTCCATCGGAGTGGATGAAAGGAGCATCCTCGTTTTCGGCAGTGTTAATGAGTGGTCCCATATTGACAGCCTTGCCCCACTCACCTCGTGAATCAAGTTCACTGACGTAAATATCAAGTTCGCCATAGCCACCGGGCCTGTTGCTTGCGAAGTATAGTTTTTTTCCGTCAGCGCTTACACTGGCACTGGTTTCCCAATACATTGATGTGTTGATATTCTTGTTCAGCGGCGATGGTTTGCTCCACTCCCCATTTTCAAGATGCGAATAATAGATATCGCCGTTGCCTTCTTCGTAATACAGGAACAATGTCTTTCCATCCGGAGAAAGGGAGGCAGCAGCATCATTGTATTTCTGATTCAGGTTAGCGCTGATTTTCTTTGGACCTTCCCACACATCACCATTCCTGCGACTGATGTAAATGTCCTCGTAGTTGGTTTTTGTACGAACTGCTCTTTCGTCGTCACTTCGGTTGGAAGTGAATATCAAAGTATTTCCGTCGGCGGAAATAATCGGTGAGTAATCGTGAAACTCCGTGTTAACCGGTTTCACATTCTCAATGATCACGTTGAGTTCATATTGCGAAAGCGAGTCGGCAATCCGGCATTCCTGAATCTTTTTGTCGGCGATTGCAGCGAGTCCACTTTTCTTTTTCTTGAACTGCTGAAAGTGTTCAATCGCCTTGATGAACTCATTGGTATTCTGAAACGCAACACCCAGATGGTAATCGATTTCGTCGTTGATCGTGGGATTCAGTCGATAGGCCTTGCTTATGTATCTCGCAGCTTTTGATTTTGTCTCCGAATACAGGTAACTCAGTCCAATCTGCAGATTCAACTTCGCATCGTCCGGATTGATATCAAGGGCTTTCAGGTAGTGTTCCAGCGCGCCTTTGTACTCCTTTTTGGAATAGTATCGATCACCCAGGGTTTCAAGCTCCTGCATCGACTGACAAAGGCCGGTAGTAGAAAATGCAAAAAGAAGGACTGCTATTAGATTTTTGGACATACCTTTTACCGGTAGTGTTTCTGCCTTTAAGTTGACCAAAAATATCCTAAACGGCCGCCCCTTTCCGTGGCGGTTTTTCTCCTATGTAATATTTATCGGCTTTCTTTGTCGGAATACCCTTATAGGTCGGTTTATTTGTCCATTTTCCGCGAATTGCTGACAAAGGCGACGTACTTGCTGTCCGGAGACCAGCTGGGTACGTTAATCGTTCCCTGGCCACCATAAAGGTACGCGATGGTTCTCGGCGCCCCGCCCGAAACGGGCATGAGACGCAACATCACACGCTTATACGAAGGATGAGAATCAACGGGGATTTCCGAAGGAAAGGACAGGTACACCATCCATTTACCATCGGGAGAAATATGCGGGAACCAGTTGTTGTATTCGTCGAAGGTGAGTTGTTCTTTGACGGACCCGTCGGGGCGCATCCTCCAGATCTCCATAGACCCTGATTCATTTGCATTATAGTAAATGTACTTGCCATCGGGAGAATACTCCGGCCCATCGGCATGACTGCCTTTGTTATGAGTCAGTTGTATTTCCGGACCGCCGTTGATGTTCTTCTTATAGATGTCATACACGTTTCCTTCCCGCTGCGCGACATAAACGATTTCTTTCCCATTCGGTGCCCAGCCATGCCAGTATGAAGGCGTCTTTTCGGTGATTTGCTTTGGTTCGCCGCCGGTTATGGGAAGAACATAAATTGTTGATCCGCCGCCGGGAAGCCCGGAACGGTGATGGCTTATCGCAAGCATTTTGCCGTCGAAGGAAATGCCGTGGTCGTTGTTGTTTCTGTCGGCGAAGCCGGTGTTGATTTTCACGGGGTCACCGCCTTCAATGGGAATGGTGAAAAGGGAACCGTTTTGATTGAAGAGCAGCCTTTTGCCATCGGGCATCCAGTTCGGTGCTTCAAAGCGCCCTGTTGATTCGTGAATTACTTTTCGCCTGCCGTTGAATACGTTGATGATTTCCATGCGGCTGCCAACAATGTATCCTTCGCGATCGGGATTATAATTATCTGCCACGGGCTGATCAATACGCACATTCCAGGCAGTTCCTTTTTCAACTTTGTCAGCGTTATGTGCACAGATAAACAGACCTGCATAAACTTCGTCGGGAAGTAAAACGGCATCTGTTGATCCGATCAATTGCAAAGGTTCTCCGGGGTGAGCGGCGCGCATGATGATCGTCTTACCTTTTCGCTCAAGCTGAAGAATCGAGTAGTTTCTCTTCGGAGTAAAGATCTGGTCTTCGGGATCACGCATGAATGCCCCTTTCATCACACGCCACTGTAGTAC
>JAEZDW010000064.1 GCA_023417955.1 Bacteroidota bacterium | reverse complement strand
CCTGAGGTAAGCACTTAAGCCACGTAGGCTTTTCCTGAGATGGGTGAAACTGATGTTTTTCATTTTTTAATCGGTTTATATTCTCCCGATGTTACTCGGGATCAGGATTTAGCACCTTTCCCGGAGTTCCGGGGGGTTGCTAGCGCTTCTTCGAGCCTGTCTCTCTGCGCTTCTTTATAAAGCGATTAAGCAGATGTGCTTATTCGACTTTGATATCACAAACGTAGGCGCCACGAGCCTTGTTTCCAAATAATTGCAAAAATTTTTTACAACGGTAAGGCTTACGGTCGTTTGTGAATGGTTATAACTTCTGAGTGAAAACGATTGTACTACCGCGTAACGCGTTATATAACGATCACATTGGATCAAGTAAGCATGCCGCCGTCAACCTGAAGTACCTGTCCCGAGATATATGAAGACATATCGGATGCGAGAAACACACATGCATCTGCAACGTCTTCGGGTCTTCCCCCACGCTTCAATGGAATTGCATCACGCCATGATTGCACAGTCTTCTCATCAAGCTTCGCAGTCATTTCAGTCTCAATGAAACCGGGAGCGATCGCATTGCAGCGAATGCCTCTTGAACCAAGTTCAAGTGCGACAGATTTCGTTAAACCAATTATACCTGCCTTCGAAGATGAATAGTTTGCCTGACCAGCGTTTCCTTTAATACCGACAACCGATGTCATATTAATTATTGAGCCGCTCTTCTGTTTCATCAACTGTTTTGTTGCTGCCTTGATCGTATTGAAACATGACTTGAGGTTCACGTCAATTACTCTATCCCACATTTCTTCAGTCATACGAAGGAGAAGAGTATCCTGTGTGATACCTGCATTGTTAACAAGGATGTCAAGCGATCCAAACGCTGCGATCACATCGTTGATCAATGCATCGGCTTGTTTGAAGTCAGACGCGTCAGACTTGAAGCCGCGGGCAGTGACACCCTTAGACGCGAGTTCTGCCTCCAGCGCCTGCCCTTGTTCAACACTGGAGAGGTATGTGAATGCGATGTTTGCGCCTTGTTCCGCAAAACGCAATGCAATGCTTCTTCCTATACCTTTTGAGGCTCCTGTCACCAGCGCTGTTTTTCCCTGAAGTAGTTTCATCTCTTGTTTGGTTGATTTTGGCAAAAGCCCCGCAAAACAGGGCCACAGGCGGCAAAAATAAGGTAATTATTGAAAAAAAAAGTCCCTGGCGTGTGAAGCGTGTGCCTTGCGTTCAAGTTTCTCGCCCCGGGTTTCGAAAATGCCTAACTGCGGTTATCTTTGGCTGCGAATTTAATACGTACACTATGTCAAAATATGATCTAATCGTGATCGGGAGCGGACCCGGCGGATATGTCGCAGCTATCAGAGCTTCGCAACTGGGGATGAAAGTCGGTGTAGTTGAGAAAGCTGAACTGGGGGGTATTTGCTTGAACTGGGGCTGTATTCCTACCAAGGCCCTCCTCAAAAGCGCTAATGTTTTCGAATATTTCAAGCATTCAAAAGATTACGGTGTAGAGGCTAAGGACTTTAAGGCTGACCTCTCGGCGATGGTGCAACGCAGTCGCGATGTGGCAGCCAGCAACAGCAAAGGCATTCAGTTTCTGTTTCGTAAGAATAAAATCGATCACATCCCCGGCTTTGCGAAGCTGAAGAAAGGCGGCAAAGTCGAAGTTGCCGACGACAAAGGAAAAAAGACAGACTACGAAGCAAAACACATCATCGTTGCGACCGGCGGACGTTCGCGTGAACTGCCTTCGATGAAAATTGATGGCAAGAAAATTATCGGCTATCGTGAAGCAATGGTGCTCAAGGAACTTCCAAAGAAAATGCTTGTCGTGGGTTCCGGAGCGATCGGAGTCGAGTTCGCCTACTTCTATAATACACTTGGAACGGAGGTTACTATCGTAGAATTTCTTCCAAGAATCGTACCCGTCGAAGATGAAGAAGTGTCAAAGACATTGGAGAAAAGCTTCAAGAAGGCAGGGATGAAAATTTATGTTAGTTCTGAAGTTACAAAAGTTGACACATCCGGTAAGGGGTGCGTTGCAACTGTTAAAACTCCTGATGGCGAAATAAAGATCGAAACAGACGTAGTACTTTCCGCTGTCGGCGTGGCGACAAACATCGAAGGTATCGGTCTCGAAGAAACCGGGGTAAAGACAGAAAAGGGCAGAGTTGTCGTTGACGACTTTTACAAGACGAACGTTGCCGGTGTCTACGCCATCGGTGATATCGTTAAAGGTCCGGCACTCGCGCACGTCGCCTCCGCAGAAGGAATCATCTGCGTTGAGAAGATCGCGGGACTAAATCCGGAACCGCTCAATTATAACAACCTTCCCGGTTGTACATACTGCTCCCCCGAGATTGCTTCCGTCGGATACACTGAAGAAGCCGCGAAGAAAGCTGGTTACGAAATCAAAGTTGGCAAGTTTCCGTTCAGCGCTTCCGGTAAGGCAAAGGCAGCCGGCGCAACCGACGGGTTTGTCAAAGTTGTTTTTGACGCAAAATATGGCGAGTGGCTTGGCGCACACTTCATTGGCGCAAATGTTACCGAAATGATTGCAGAAGTAGTGGTCGCAAGAAAACTGGAAACCACAGGTCACGAAATCATCAAGTCGGTTCACCCGCACCCGACTATGAGTGAAGCTATCATGGAAGCTGCCGCTGCTGCATACGGCGAAATCATTCACTTGTAACAACGTAAACCATAAGGGCCGTCCACTCAAAGGACGGCCCTTTTCATGCGGCCTGATGCAGATAGCACGATTCACATTTAATCCCTTCGAAGAAAACACATACGTTCTTTACGATGACACTAAAGCCTGTGTCATCATAGATCCGGGGTGCAGCAATCGCGAGGAAGAAAATGAACTCGTAAATTTCATCGACCATCACGAACTCAGTGTGAAAATGCTTCTCAACACACACTGCCACATCGATCATATCCTCGGCAACTGGTTTGTAAAGAAGAAATTTGGGGTGTCATTGTGGATTCACCAACTTGATCAGGTTGTCCTCAATGCAGGACCAGTCCTCGCCCAAAGCTACGGTTTCCCTGGCTACCAGCATTCAGAAGCTGATGAGTTTCTGACAGCGGGACAATCCATCACATTTGGGAGCCAGACTCTTGAAGTGCTTTTCGTTCCGGGACACGCTCCGGGTCATGTTGCTTTCTATAATCGTGATCAAGGTGTGGTCATAGCCGGTGACGTTCTGTTCAGAAGCAGTATTGGCCGTACCGATCTGCCAGGTGGAAATTTCGATACGCTTATTGCAAGCATTCAAAACGTACTGTTTCCTCTGCCTGACGAAACATTGGTGTATCCCGGACACGGACCGGAAACTACTATCGGCTTCGAAAAACAATATAATCCCTTTTGCGCTGTAACCTGACAGACATTAATGCGCTGCTATGGTGCTGTTTTTTTGTCTAGGCGTTACTCTAAATTTGTAATATGATCCGCCATTTGCCTAATTTTTTAACTTGTTGCAACCTGATTTGTGGCTGCATTGGGATTGTCTTTCTGCTCGAGAACCGCGGTGTACCCGCGGCCTATTTCGTGTGGGCATCCTGTGTGTTTGATTTCCTCGACGGCTTCGCGGCGAGAATGTTAAAAGTTTCTTCACCCATTGGAAAAGAACTGGATTCCCTTGCCGATGTTGTGAGCTTTGGTGTTCTGCCGGCATGCGTGATGTACAAACTTATCGGCGCCTCGGACACTTCAGAAATCCTTCCATTTTTTGGGTTTACAATCGCAGCTTTCTCAGCTTTGCGACTTGCCATTTTCAATGTGGATACTCGTCAGAGTGATTCATTCATCGGGCTTAATACACCTGCCAACACGTTGTTTATTTCGTCGCTGCCGCTTCTGCCTATGAGCGTTGTCCCATGGCTGTTTCAGCCCATGGTGCTTATTACCATTACCTTTGTTTTCTCCCTTCTGCTCGTGTCACCCCTTCCTTTCTTTGCATTCAAGTTCAAGAACTACACATGGGCCGATAACAAGGTGCGGTTTACTTTTTTGCTTGTTTCCGTATTACTCATTATCGCATTGAAAACGGCAGCGATTCCTTTAATAATACTATCGTACATTGGAATTTCGTTATTTAACCACCTGGCCAAAACCTGATGGTAAGACTGCTCTATATCGCAATACTCCTGCATTACGCAGCGGCCGCCACAGCGCAGTCGTCGGTTCTCAGCGTGGGAAAGTGGTATAAGCTTGCAGTCGACCGAGATGGCGTGTACCGCATTACACGGGATCAATTCAGCAAGATGGGTTTTAACCCGGCTTCTGTCGATCCAAGGAAAATCAAGATTTATGGTCTCCCCGGTGGAATGCTCCGGCAGGAAAATTCAATCGAACGCCCTTCCGATCCCATAGAGCTGAGCATACTTGTGACTGGTGAATCCGACGGCGTATTCAATTCTGGCGATTACATCCTGTTCTATGCAGAAGGTCCTCATCGAAGCGAGTTCATTGCAGAAAAAAACGTCTTTTTCATCGAGCAAAACCTTTATGCCGATGAAAACTTTTACTTCGTCACCGTATCTGACACTGATGGCAATCGCGTCCAAACTGACGACGCTGGGTCGGGTGGCATACCTGTTTCGACGTTTCGTGATTTTGTAAGGCATGAAGTAGATCAACACAACGAACTGAAGTCCGGCCGAAGATGGTACGGCGAACGTTTCGACCTAACCTCCACGCAAAATTTCACATTTGATATCCCTGGAATTGCGGACGAAGTTGCTCTTCTCGTTTCCGATGTTATGTCACAATCAGTGAATTTGTCTTCATTCAAAGTATTCGTTAACGATGTTCAGGTTGGTGAGCAGATCGTAGACGTGATTTCCGATTCCGTGTATGGTGCCAAAGGGCGCGGACGCAGAGACACACTTCAGGTCGATCCTTCTGCAACGGGTGCGCTATCCCGAACGCAGCATGCAGTCTCATACAGCTTCCAAAGGGGATCTTCAGGAAGATCTATCGGTTACCTTGACTTCTTTTCATTGCACATTTCGCGGAAGCTCGCCCTTTATGGAAATCAAACGCGGTTCAGAAATTCATTAAGCGTAGAAAATGCGGTAGAATACCGCATCACAGGAATCCAGCCCAACACATCAATTTGGAACATCACCAATTTCTTTGAACCACGTTTACAACAATATTCCCTCGAAGGGCAAGAGGCGCGCTTCTCTTCACCTGCAACGCAATTTATAGCTGCAGAGTATATAATCTTCAATCAGGATATTCCTTCGCCACGTCTGGTCGGACCAGTTGAAACACAAAACCTGCATGGCCTTTCAACTCCCGATTATCTTATTATTACGACGGAGGCATTTCGAAACGAGGCGGAGCGCCTGGCAGAACACCGCGCGAAACTCAACAGTTGGAGCACCGCGGTAACAACCACCGAAGAAATCTATAACGAGTTTTCATCCGGTCGCCAGGACGTAACGGCAATCCGGGATTTCATCAGACATCTTTATTTGCAGAGTCCGCGACTAAAGAACGTATTGTTGTTTGGGAAAAGCTCGTATGATTACAAGCAACGGCTCACCAATAACACAAATTTCGTCCCGACGTATGAGTCGCGAAATTCGCTCTCTCCATTGGAAACTTATTCTTCCGACGACTTCTTCGGCTTCCTTGAGGAACACGAAGGAGAATGGGCTGAGAACAATTTCATCCAGACACACACGATGGATATCGGGGTGGGAAGACTGCCTGTAAAGTCAGCTGAAGAAGCCCGAGTTGTTGTAAACAAGCTTATTCGTTACGATACCGATGCAAAACGGTTTGGTCGCTGGCGAAAGGACATTGTATTTGTCGCCGACGATGGGAGCCTCTCCGACGGGTTCACAAGTATTCACCAGTCACAGGCAAATCAGCTCGCAGAAAACATTGAAATAAGCTATCCCTGGCATAACACGCGAAAATTGTTTCTGGGTGTCTATCAGAAAAACGTTACACCTAACGGCGAATCTGTACCGAAGGCGAACGAGGATCTGATCAATGAATTCAATCGCTCAGTGATCATTAACTACACCGGTCATGGAGCCGAAAAGCTTTGGGCTGACGAACGCATACTGACAGAATCAGCTATCGCATCGCTCACAAATGAATCATCCCCGTTTCTCGTAACAGCTACGTGCGAATTCGGAAGACATGATGACCCCACCGTCATCTCAGGTGCTGAACAAACTATTCTTAAACCCATAGGAGGAAGCATTGGCCTTGTTACAACTGCCAGACCCGTAAATTCGAACACCAATTTCGCCCTTAACATCGCATTCTATGACGCGTTGTTTGAACTTAATCCCGGAAATCAGTTGACGATCGGCGAAGTATTCATGTTAACAAAGAACAACAGTGCGAGTGGCGTAGCTAACAGAAACTTTTCGCTGCTCGGCGATCCCGGGATGCGACTAGCCCTTCCTGTGGGTAATATCGTCGTCGACGAGATAAAAACAGCTGACGGATCCGATACACTTAAAGCCCTTTCAACAGTACGCGTTAAGGGCCGTGTGGAAACGTCAAACGGCGAGACAGACGCGTCGTTCAATGGAGTCGTTAACGCAACGTTATTCGACAAGCGCACATCTTTCGTAACGATTGGGAAAAATGATCCGGCGTTTAATTTCCGGCAATGGTACAACCCGTTGTTTCGCGGAGATGCAACTGTGAAAGACGGTGCTTTCGAGTTTGAATTCATGTTGCCAAGAAATATTGCTTATGAAATCAACCACGGCAAACTGAGTTTGTACGCCTTTGACGATGAGCGAACCCGGGACCTGGCAGGAGGAACAGACTCATTTAAAGTTGGGGGAAGCGAAACGGATGTTGCTGCCGATAACGTATCGCCGGAGATTGAAGTTTTCATGGGTGATACAACGTTCATCGACGGTGGCGTTGTCAGACCGGATACGTACCTCATCGTTAAATTGGCTGACGAGAGCGGTATAAATATTTCGAATTATGGTATAGGTAACACGATGATGGCGGTTCTCGATGACGATGCTGATGTATTCCTCCTTAATGACTATTACGTGGCGGAGAAGGATGATTTCAGGCGCGGCTGGGTAAAATTTCCACTCCGTGGACTTTCGCCCGGAAAGCATACGATCACCGTCAAGGCGTGGGATACGTCCAACAATCCGGCTGAGAAGGCTGTACATTTCACGGTAACCGATGGCACATCCCTTGTAATTGAATCATTTGGAAATTATCCAAATCCCGTGAGTTCCCAGACTACTTTTGTCTTTACCCACAATCGATCGGGAGAAGAGCTCGAGGGTGGCATCTTATTATTGAACGCTACCGGACAGACATTAAAGCAGATCACATTTAATATTCCCATCAGCACCTACGAGGTTCAAATGGACCTTAGCGACCTAATCGAGGCAAAAAAACTGCCCCCCGGCTTATACTTTGGGCGTCTCTGGATTCGTTCCCTTTGGGATGGCGGAAGAAGTGAGCGCGTTACGAAACTTATTGTTTCAAAATGATTAATTTTAAACCTTTGAAAAAAATCTTAATGAAATCGGGAGTTCTTGCGTATACACTCGTTGTCCTGGGTATTTGTTCGTTATCTGCTCAAGATCCTATAAAGGACCCGGTTACGATCATCGGCCAGGAAAACGCGATTACTACGGCCGTACCCTTTCTCGTGATTACTCCTGACGCCAGACACGCCGGACTGGGTGATGTCGGGGTGGCCACCTCCCCGGATGCAAATGCGGCATGGTGGAATCCGGGCAAACTGTCTTTTATTGAGCATAAATACGGAGGATCCCTTTCCGTTTCACCGTGGCTGGGAAAAATCATTAACGATATGTATTTATCCTACCTGGCTGGTTTTTACAAAATCAGCAGGGAACAGACGGTCGCACTTGGAATAAAGTATTTTGACCTGGGCGATATTCGTTTCACAGATCAATTCAATCAGAGTCTTGGTGATTTTAATCCCCGGGAGTTCTCCTTTGAAGGAACCTATTCCCGCAAGCTCACCGAGCAATTCAGCATTGGTATCACAACCAAGTATATTTTTTCTAACCTGACTGGTGCGTTTACAGGTGACGAGGCCCAGGCCGGTCATAGTGTGGCAGCGGATCTGGGCGTGTTTTACACCAAGCAGATTGAACGCAGCGCACGAAACAACACTCTTTCACTCGGCGCCGCGATCTCTAATATCGGTGCCAAGATTTCGTATACGAACGGAGACAATGCAGACTTCATTCCTACGAATCTAAAACTTGGCGGAGCCTACACTACGGAACTCGACCTGCACAACAAGTTTACCTTCGCTCTTGACCTCAACAAACTACTCGTTCCTACACCGCCCAATGATTCAGACAAAAGCCTGCTCAGCGGAATATTTGGCTCGTTTTCCGACGCCCCGGGCGGAGCAAAAGAAGAACTCAAGGAAATCATGCTTTCAACCGGAATTGAGTATTGGTACAACGACACCTTCGCTGCGCGACTCGGCTATTTCAATGAAAACAGCATGAAAGGAAACCGGAAATATCTAACGATCGGAACCGGGTTCCGCAGAAACTCATTTGGCTTCGACGTGGCCTATCTGGTTCCGACAAACAAGCGCGAACATCCTCTGGCCGAAACACTGCGGTTTACCATTCTCCTGCAAGTTCTCGGATCAGCAGAGCTTGAGAACTCTGTAACGGACTGACATGCTCGACAGATCCATTGCGCCTCCTTTTCAGAAGACGACACAGTTCGAACTTATCGAACCTGAGTACGTGCGACTCACAAATGGCATCGATATGTATGTCGTTGCAGGAGGAGAGCAGGAGGTCATTAAGATAGAGGTCATCGTGAAGGCCGGAAGGTGGCACGAGAAGACATGGGGCGCTGCGCATTTTACCGCCAACCTTTTGTTGAAAGGCACGCGAACAAAGTCGAGTTTTGAAATTGCCCGCATCTTCGACTTCTACGGTGCACATGTTGAAATAAGTCCGGGCCTCGATGTCGTCAGCGTTACACTTTACGCGCTTTCCAAGAACCTTTCGCCTGTGCTGGACCTGTTCGTTGAAGTATTATCAGGAAGTATTTTCCCCGAAAAGGAGCTGGAGCAATCGAAGGACATCTATCTACAAAACCTGCGCGTCAACAAGGAAAAAACAAGCTTCCAGGCATCGAAACTCTTCCGGCACCTCATCTTCGGCGGCTCGCATCCCTATGGACGCGAACTCGACGAAAAGGAAGTAACGCTGTTGTCGCAACCTGTATTGGTTGAACATCACAGTTTATTCTTTTCAGACTTCTTCGTTATTGTCTCGGGCAACCTCAGCGACCCAACTATCGAGCAGTTGTCGCGGAAATTTTCATCGTTTACAAGTAATTCATCTATACAACCTTTGATCTCTCCACCTGCTGACAGCCCCTCGAGACACATGCAGGAAAAAGAGGGAAGTATTCAAACATCCGTGCGCGTCGGCAAGCGGTTCATCGGACGAAGTCACGCCGACTATTTCGACGTTTTATTGCTAAGCCATATTCTTGGCGGATATTTTGGATCACGGCTTATGAAGAACATTCGTGAAGAAAAGGGTCTCACGTATGGGATATACGCATCAATACACACACTGATCCGTGACAACTACCTGGTAATGGGTGCTGATGTCAATAAGGAAAACGTGGAATTAACATTTGATGAGATTCGAAAGGAATTGCGCAGGCTGCGGACCGAAGCTGTTCCTCCTGATGAACTTGAAACAGCTAAGAATCATTTTATCGGAAGCCTTCAGGCAGAAATAACAACGCCATTTTCACATGCTGAAAAGGTGAAAAACATTATTATCTACAGCCTCTCCAAAGATTACTATACCCGTCTTATTAACCGAATCGATTCTCTCACGGCTGATGATCTGATACGCGTGGGTGAAGCATACTTCCACGAAGGAAGTTTCTACGAAGTAGCAGTTGGTTAATTTCCTGCCTTTTCAATAGCAACACCTACTGATAATATACCAGGTATGGAATCGGTGCGCATGTATTGCTCAAGTGTTGCCTGATAAACACCGGCACGTTGGAAACGAAATCCGGTAAGAACCCCGACACGGTGATCAAACAAATCCCCAAGTCCGCTTTTCCCATAGGGTTTGCCTGTCTTCGGTTCAAACAAATACGCGGTAACAAGTTTTGATTCTACCTTATTACCCAGCGTGTCCGTCAGGGAAAAATTCACAAACAACCTCGACCAGGGATAATGAGTCGAATTTCTGATATCACAAAAGACGTCATATGCCTGCGTCGTATCACTAATTTCAAATGTGAATTCTGGCTTGTTGGACAATAACCAGGTTCGATCATCAAGATCGATGTACTCGTGATACACATTCGTCGTGTCACAAGCTGCCAGAGCTGCACAAAGGCAAATTACTAAGAACCGAAACTTCATCGCTTCGGCGGTTTTTGTTGATTCGGATTCGGTCCGCGGCCTTCTGGCCTGTTTCCCTGTGGCCGTTTCTTCTTTTTCTTGCGCGACTTGTTCTTGAATTTCTTGTCCATACGGGCCAGGTCGCTGTTCAACGGCTCAGTGGTTACCTTTTCCTCAACCTGATCCTCTTCAAGACTTGCCGGTTTTTTTCCCTCCCGATTGAGTTTCAAAATGTGGTTGACCCTTTCGATATTCAGGGGATACCAGGTATTCTCCTCACTGAATCCAAACCACATAATACGACGGAATATATCGGTCTTTTGAAGCGTTGCATCGCCCTTAAGCGTAAGCAGCGGTCCTTCGATCTTTGGAATATGTTGAAGCGCATCCATGTACGTCTCAAGCTCATAATTGAGACAGCACTTGAGTCGCCCGCACTGACCTGATAGTTTGCTGGGGTTGAGTGAAAGGTTTTGATAACGGGCTGCACTCGTCGCAACGTTCTTAAACTCGCTCAGCCACGTTGAGCAACAAAGCTCGCGACCGCATACTCCTATCCCGCCCAGTCGACCAGCTTCCTGCCGAAGACTGATCTGCCTCATCTCAACGCGGATGCGGAACTCCGCTGCGAGTATCTTGATCAGTTCACGGAAGTCAACGCGATCATCAGCCGAATAGAAGAATGTTGCTTTTGTATTATCAGCCTGATACTCGATATCAGAAAGTTTCATTTCAAGTTTCAGATCTCTGATAATCTCGCGCGTCCGATAAAGTGTAGGCAGTTCCCGCTTCTTTACTTCCTCAAACTTTTCAAGATCCTTCTGGTGTGCGATGCGATATATCTTTCGTATTTCGCTGTCGTCGGCAATCTTCTTCTTTTGCATCTGCAGACGAACCAGCTCGCCCTGCAATGACACATGTCCAATATGGTGACCGTTGGGTACTTCAACCACTACGGCATCGCCTGTCGTAAGCGGAAGGCCGTCGCCGTTTCTGTAAAACTCTTTTCTTCCGTTTTTGAAACGGACCTCGACAATCCTGAAAACGTCTGCGACCGGCATGTCCATATTCGAAAGCCAGTCGAAAACGTTCATCTTGTTGCAACCACCAGTGCTACACGCACCGTTGTTATTGCAACCGGCAACTTTGCCGTTTTTTGTCGAGGCTGATCCACATGAACAACCCATCCCGCTTAAGCTTTATAATTCATTAAATCAATTCCAATATCGCGACGATAGTAAAAATCGTCCCACGAAATTTTTGACGCTCCCTCATACGCATTGGTCCTCGCTTCAGTCAGCGTTGACCCTCTCCCGGTAACAGCAAGAACTCGCCCACCATCGGAAACCACAGCATCACCGTCGGTGCGTGTGCCCGCATGGAAGACAATCTCTCTTCCGTTATGCCCCAGTCCGGAAATTACTTTTCCCTTTTGATAATCTCCAGGGTACCCACCCGATACCAACGACAGCGTCACGGCAAAATCATCATCTATTTCTATATGAGCTTTCCCAAGTTCACCACGCGCTGCAAGAGCGAGCAACTCCGCAAAATCACTTTTGATTCGGGGTAAAACAGCCTGCGTTTCCGGATCTCCCATTCGCGCGTTGTACTCAATAACATAGGGCGAGCCCGCGACGTTCATCAATCCGATGAAGATAAATCCGCAGTACGGGATGCCTTCCGCTGTCAAACCGGCGATCGTGGGCTTGATGACCTCATCCTCGACCTTGCGCATAAAGGCTGCATCAGCAAAGGCAACCGGGGATACCGCTCCCATGCCTCCCGTGTTTGGTCCCGTATCTCCCTCGCCAATTCGTTTGTAATCCTTCGCCTCAGGTAGAATAACGTAGTCT
>JAEZDW010000025.1 GCA_023417955.1 Bacteroidota bacterium | reverse complement strand
TCGAACCGTGTCGGGTGGGGTTGTCATCGCGGATATCCGGTGAGTTGTTTACGAAGTTCCAGCCATAAACATCGTTCTCATAACAGTTGCCATCTGCATCCGGTATGCTGCTGCCTTTCTCCTTGTTGTTGCGCCACACGAATTCGGGTGCAACGGCCTGTAGTGTATCAATGCCGGTATCGAGCACAGCAACGATAATCGTGTCCTTGCCTGTTGAGTTAGGATCCGGCTGCTCCGCGAACTTGAATTGTCTGATAGTAGGCTGGTCGTCGTTCGGAATGTGCTGATAATAGTTCAGCGAGTAGATCGCATTACCATCTTCACCAACACCTTCAGAGCCACCGCTGACGGTACCCGCGCGTATTTCCTCGCCGTGGATAACGGTGTGAATATCCTGCGCCTGCCAAAGTTCAACGTGAGCGCCACAGTTGTTGCATACACGAACATTGATGGAGCTGGTATCAATACCTGCGTCGTGCAGCTTAAGACGTATTGTGTTGCGTTTTTCCTGGGTCGGAATTCCTTTGTATAAGACGAGAATTTCATCCGCCTTGTAGCGGACCGATGCCGAGTTATCGGTTACGAATTCGTTGGACCGGATAGGCTCATACGAAGGGTGATCTTTTGAACATGTGCAGCGGAAAAAACAACTGATGATAGCCACCGTGTAGATGGCCATTAGCGTGTACTTGCGGGTCATATTAGAAGTTTAGGTGACAGTCTATAGCTTGTCAAGCCATACTTCAGCCTCTTTGTAGCCTGAAAGCTTCCCGTTCACCACCTCCTGCAAAAGTCTTTTTGCTTCTTCTATGTCGTTCCCCTCTGCTCTTTTCATCAGCGTAATAGCTGTATAGAATTTTGCAGGGTTCGCATAAAGCTGAGTATGAGAGCCCAATTTATCAAATTGAACGATGGCTTCGTCAAACTCTTCCAGTTTAAGATGGGTGATCCCAAGATATTTGGTCGATTCTGCCGCCAGGTTCCCTCTTTTGGCTAACGAACTGAAAATGTTTTTTGCCTCTTCGTAGCGACCTTCGTTGTAACGCGCGATTCCGAGTTGCAGGCTGTCCTCACCAGAGCTCATCGTAGTCGACAAGGTTGTGAGGTTCTCCTTAATATATGTATTTGCGATCCGTTCCGGACCTTGTGGTCTGAAGATGGTAAAGAACACCACAACGAGAGCAATACATGCCGCTGCGGCTACGTACAGCCACCGTGTTGTAGTCGGTTGCCGTGTTATCCCTTCCTGGCCGGCGAGTCGTTGATACTCAAGCAGAAACTCCTTCTTCTTGTCTTCGCGCAAGGCATCCTGAAGTTGCTGTCGTGCGGCAATATAAAACGCCACCTCATTTGCGAAGGCAGCATCGTTTTCACAACGTTCTTCGAATAGGGCTCGATCCGACGGTGGAAGGCTGCCTGAAAAGTAGTGTTCTATGAATTCGAGGTTATTCATACCAATCGTTTCGAACTTTTTCTCTAAGCTTTTCAAGACAACGTAGACGCGAAGTTTTCACAACGTCTGCAGAATTGTACTGCATTTGAGCAGCAATTTCCTTATCCGAGTAGCCGTCCTCGAACAGCATAAGCAGCTGCCTGCATTTTTCACCAAGCTCCTGGATCCGCCGGGCCAGCGTCATGCGGTTAGCTTTTTCAACCAACTGTTGGACTATCGTCCGGGCCTTGTCAGGCATTACCGCGGTCATGTGTTCTACCATATCAGAATTGTAAACTGTCTTGTTAGTCGTGTTTTTTCTGATGACGTCAACACATTTATTCATTAAAATTTGATGAGTATAGGTTTTCAGGGATGAGCGACCCTCAAACCTGCCGGTAACGACGTTGTTGATTACACTAATAATAGTGTCAGAATAGACACTGGCGCACTCTTCTTCCGATAAATTGTACTTTGAGCGGGCGACACGCACCAGATAAAAGAAGTGTTCGAACAGCTTCTTTTCAGTGAGCCTTCGCTGAAGTCCTTCTGCGCGTAGCCCGTGAAGAAGCTCCGATTCTTCATCAGCCTGCGGCTTGATATAGGAAGCCTTTAAAGACACTGCAGCATTTTTTATCGAAATATAAACAGAAAAGACGCCCAGCTACTTCTTTTTCGACGAATCACAAAAAAAATGAGGGCGACGTTGTTTCCCGTGGTCGGGCCGGCTTCGACAGAGTGAGCAGTTTTCAAAAATGATCCTCGTATGAAACAACACTCATCGACCCGATTGAAAGTAATCATGTTTGTGATTACAACCACGCTGACGTTTTCGGCTCACGCCCAGAACTTCAGTGGTTTGCAGAACAAAGAACTGTCACCGGATTTTAGTAAAGAGAGTATCGTAACGGGGATACTGGACGTCATCACAAGTGGTGGTGAAACAGGAAGAATCGATCGCGTCAAAGTGATCGATGACCAGGATGTGTCAGTCACGGTGGCGATTGCATTCGCTGGTATTACCGAAGGATACATTATTGCATCACTTACTGATGAAGACCTCAAAGAAGTCAAGGGCTTTTCAACGCAGAAGGTAGCGATACCCTCCGGGAAGAACGAGGTTCAAATTCGACTTCAGCTTGATCCGAAGAGTTATGCCGAAAGTGAAACGTTCACTGTACCGCGTTTGCTGGTGATGGCATCGAAAACCGAATCCGGTACTCAAGGTGTCCGCAGACTGTATAAACTCGACAAGAAATTCATGAATCCGGTTACTCCGGAGAACGTGATCATACCCGTTGCAATGACGCCGGTGGGAAGTGCTGCATCGCTTCCAAAGAATGCCCCGGTTGAAAGTTCAGGAGGTGGAACAGGTCTTGTGATTCCACGCCGGAATGTTTACAACGCTATTAAAGACAAACCGCTGTATCTGCACCAGGTAAAGCCAATGCCGGTACGCGGAGGAAACACTACACCTGCAACGGTTATAGAACACAAACCTGTTAAGGCAACGTACACCGGCGTATCGGTTTTGAAGATGAAGCCAATCTACGTAGCGACTCCTGCATCGTCAACATCTTCAGCGCCTGTAAGTACAGAGCCACAAGGTCCCGACAACAAGCCAGTTTCATTCTGGGGTGACTTCATCTATTCCGACGTTGACTTTGAAAGTCAGATCAACATCACCAGTGTCAACCTCAACATATTTCCCGACAAGAATCCAAACTCCGGTGTATTCTATTATCTGCCCCTGGCTTATGACATCCGTTACGACGGCGAGAAAGGTTATGCATTCAATGTTGATTATGGAACCGCACGCGGTGAGGATGCCGAAAGCAAAGTTCGTATGTCGGGGACGTTGTCTTCAGGTATAAGCCTCTATGAGATCCAGTTCATCAAGAACCTGATGGAGGCGTATAAGAAGCAAAATCCCGGGCTCAAACTTAATAAACCAATGCCGTTGCCTGTAGTGGAAACACCCGTGATAACCATCGGTGACGAACTCAAGAACTTTGGAATCACCAGCGTCAACATTAACAACGGCGGATCAGTAATCGATCCCGTTGAGTTTTCCTGGTTAACAGATGGGACTACAGCTGCTGAACTTGAGAATCTGCTTCGCGTCAACAGCGGCATCACAGGAAAAATGCGCATCAAAACTGTTGGGGACGACTTTCCCGTGCAGGAAGTTCCTGTTCGCATCCGTCTTATTGATGAAAACACGTTTGGTCGAATGGCGATGACGCCGACAGAAGTGCGCACAAAAACCTGGCGAAATCAAACGCCCTATCCCGTGCGGCTTAAATACATACACTATATGATCATTCATAAAAATAATCAGGGTAAAGAGGCGCCGATTATCTACAGCTGGGATCTTAACAATCAGGAAATCCAACCCAGGTCCCAGGCGAAGTTTGATGTGGCCACAGTCCCGGTATGGCTCGATAATTATCAGGGCAAGACGCCGCGCATTTGGATGGAGTACAGCGTAGTCGAGTGTGACCCGTGTAACGAGAAAGTGTTCTCGAAAATCATCAGCTCAACGAGTAGACCGCAATTATCGGACATCGTCTTTCGCGTGATTGATTTCTTCCAGTCTTATAACGTGGCCTATATGGATGTCGAGGTCAAATCAATGCAGGGCGATCCAAATGGTCGTGTTGAAACAATTTTTCCGGTGGTACACATCACCAAAGACAAAGCGGATTACAATGCGGGCAAGATATACATCCCTTCAGGTCTGTCGCCAGCTTTTGATTATCGCATCACCGTCGTAACAAATGATGGTGTGGAACAGAAATCGGATTGGATAACGCGCAACTCCCTTAACGTTCCGTTTGGATCGTATCAGCTCGTAGAATTATTCCCATCGCTGAAAAAGGACGAATAGCATGAGGCGGATTATCATCATAGGGATTTTGATCTTGCTTCAGACGCTCTACATGAAGCTGGTTCAGGCGCAGCCTGATTTCACGGCACCACTGCGTTCACATGGTATTACACTGTTCCGCGATCTCACACAAAGCAGCACAGTATACTACATGCCGGGTGACCTGGTTGTCGGAACAGCTCAGGGGCGACCGGATTTCAATCTTACGCTGATGCGCTATACTGGCTCGGCTGTCTATGGTGAGGATGAATCCCTGCGATACAGGAATATTCTGAGCCTTCGCATTATCATGAAACGCATCAACGATGATTCGTTGCGTGTTGCCCGTCAGTCGCTGCGTCTGCAAAACGCGATGATACGGCCATTGCCAATATCGATGATCGAAGCTATGGTTGTGTTCGTTCCGGTGGGTGCGGCCGACACCAGTGCAGTTGTAAAACGCGGCAGTCTCTCCGCCGAAGGTGATTCCGGGTATTCAACGTCGGCCTCGTACTGGGAAGAACGCTATTTCACAATCCATCTCGATAATCATTCCGCTCAATTGCTTCTCGAAGCATTGCGCAAAGATTACACCGCGCTGAGTTTTATGTACGCGTTTCACGCTCGTGGACAAAGTTCACGCAAAATCCTGTCGCTCAGCGGTCATGGCCAACTATCGCCCGTGATGCGTGATTTGATTAAAGAAGGCGAAACCGATTCAACAAATCACGTTCGCGAATGTGTTGTGAAGAGTAATGCTTTTCCGCTCTATGTCGATTCACTAAAGTTCAATGACCATGTACGTCAGATTGATATCAACAACGGTGTGCCTCCCGGGTATGCGATATTGAATGTGCGCAATTATGATTTTGCGAACCGCCTTCGGAATGACTTATACGAAAAGACGGTAGAGTTGCAGGCAGTTGGTGCCGGTGGCAATAAGGTTAGTGCGAGCGTAACATTCCGCAGTAATGCACCGGATGTAACATCAGTCAATTACAGGTTCAAGTACGCTGTGCGGCTCGATCAGCCCTACCGTTACCGGATTCGCGAATTGTTTATGGACGGATCGGAAGTCGTCTCCGACTGGCAGGACGTATCGATGTGGTCGGGACTTCTTGATGTAACTACCCGGAAAGAATAACCTATACGATCATGAAAAAGACCATCCTATTTATTGGGGCGATTGCCCTGGCAACGATAACCCTTGCTATTCCCAAGTACGACGAGGGGCGTCTGCAGCTGCGAGGTGTGCAACTTCTGCAGGATCACGAAGACGCCAATGCTTATTACTACATCCCGCAGGTGCCGCGAATGGCAGAGCGCGAAGACGGCAGTCTTGAATTTATGTTCATGAAATACGTCGGCAAGGGCAGTGGCGCCAATGGCGGACTCTTTCATGCGCTGATTGAATTTAATCTTCCGGCGGCCGAAGTGAATAAGTTGCAGGACACGCTGCGGATTGTATTAAAGAATAACAATGCGAGAATTGTCGGCCCGGTTCCTCTTGAACAGGTGAAAGACGGTGAAAAAGGTGTAGGTAGTTTTCAAATCGTTTCCTCTGTGCTGACCAATACCGCGGGTGAAAACCCTTTTACGCAGTCAGTCATTACTTCGGGTCATGCTCCTTTTCAGCCTGGTTCGAAG
Source organism: Bacteroidota bacterium (assembly GCA_023417955.1). Lineage (GTDB taxonomy): Bacteria > Bacteroidota > Bacteroidia > Cytophagales > Cyclobacteriaceae > Ohtaekwangia. Next base: position 4,645 of record JAEZDW010000025.1, on the reverse strand, counting down.
GCCGCTATTGCAGCATGCCTTTCACAGGAAGGCGCAACACTATTATGGGAATCGCTAACGGGGAAGACCTCGGATGTGTCTGTAACCCTGCATGGCTATTACGAGGCATACGTCAAGGCATATAGCGCTGTCGTGACAGCTGAAATGAATACGATCTACGAACACTACAGCAAGGTGAGCAATTTTCAGGAAGGCTATACGCGGGATCAGCTTCGGAAGATTACCGACGAGCTGAGTCAGAATCAGATTCTCAAGATCGAGTCGTTCGATCGAACCGCAAGCCTTGACGTAAAGGCCGACGAATTAAAGGCGATTCTCAGCCTGGTTACCGATAAACTGATTGAACTTATGTTCGACAGTCAGAGTGGCTGGGCCAAAATTCCGGACCGGGAAACAGCGGTTGAAGCAGATCAAATTAAGGGCAGGCAGGATCGCGGTTATTTCTGGCAGGTGTTCGGTGACGCTGAGGATGTTCCGTACTATTCGGACAATCAATTCGTGCTTAAGAAAAGAAAAGACATTCGTTCAAATAAGTTTTATCTCAACTTAAGTCAGGCGACTACCATCAAGGTGCCTATGTACGCCTCAGGAAACCTGGGCGGCATATATCATTCGATGCAGGATGATCCAGAATCTCTCAATACCTATTTCAAATTGGTGAACATGGATGATCCTGATTTTCAAAAACGCGATGTCGCCTTTGTTCTTGACGGGCAGTTTGCCGAGTCGTTTAACGATATCTTCAATTTCGTTACAGTAAGTTTCAGGAAACGCTATCCGGAGGATCATGAAGACGTAACATCTGACTTGCTTTTCACACGCAAGAATATCGAGAGCAATTCGGGAGCCACACCCCTTTCGGTGACGTATCCGCGACTGGGCATTGCGTCTTCCGATGACTGGCTGAACTACGAATATCGCGTCAGCTGGAACTTGAAAGGATCGAATTACTCTATTAAAGATCCTGTTTCTGAAACGCAGTGGCGGCAGGCATCTGCGTCGGGGGTGAACCTTATTCCACCGCTTTCGCGGAAGAAAGTTTCTATTGAAGTAGATCCTTCTGCATTCGCTGATTCTTCGTCACGATCTACGGTAACAGTAAAATTCTTTGTTGTGCTTGGTGGCAAGCCTGTGCTGCAGCGCACGTTGATCCTTCGCGCAAAAGATCCCGGCAATCTGCACGATGTAACCCTGTTCCATGATCCGGACCAGCCTGTTGCATATCAGGTAACACGGTTTACACCCCTCGGTGAGAAACGTGCGCCACTTGCAGAATTGAAGGATGACTTCCTGATGATCGGACAATCCGAGATCGATAACTGAGTATAACTACAATCACTTTGCGATGATGCGTCCAGTCAGGTTTTTCTGTATGATGTTATTGTGCCTGTCAGGTTTGTATGCGCAGGCACAACTCCCGCTCATTGATCGCGGCGTGCAGGTCAATGGCTTGTGGTGTTTCCCTTTGTATAACGATACGCTGAACTATGTGTACCTCCCGTTTGAAGCGGATTTTGCAAGGCATACTGATAATACGCCGAAGTTTTCTTTCATGCGTTATGTAATGAATAACGCGCGTTCCGACGACGGGTCGGGTAACTCAATCCAGGAGGCTGACGGGGGTGCGTTGCTAAACTTTCTGGTATTGTACCGGACCCCGGATAGCCTCATTCCGGAAACACAGCGGCTGCTTCGCGAGCGTCTTCAAAACGACAGTGTGAAACTGAGAGGGCCCATCGTCCTTGATAAAGGGCGGTATAGTCTGGTTTCGTCGGTAATCACCAATGATTCGATTGTTCAAAAAAAGCAGCTGCTCTCGGTTGGAAACGCACCGGTGCTTGAGAACAGCAGCGTAGCCTTATCGTTCGGACTGACACCATACACATCAAAGATTCTGAATGAGAACTTCAGGATGAGCACACCCGATGTATCGCTCGTGTTTGATATGGAGTTTTCTGGTTTGACAGAAGACTACGACGCAGAACTTGAAGTCAACTGGAGCGAAGTCAGGAAACACCAGGGTTTCAGCGCCGGCGGGACCGTGTACTTTGTGTCCGCAGATGTCAAGCTTGCGTTTGACGAGCTGTTCAGGCAGCAGGCCGTGAAGCTGAAGGTCGTTGGGAACAATCCGAATATGGAGGGGTTGCTCAACACTGTTTATGACAAATTACTTGCCTTGTTATTCGAACCGGTTCAACCAGAGCAGCTTCCGGTCCGCGAGCAGGGCGGGATGATTGAAGCGCTTGCCCAATCGTTTGGATCGAATGGAATTCTGTCAAGCAGAAACACTACGGGTTTTGGCGTCAATGTGGGCTATCAGTTGAAGGAAATGAACACGAGTGGTGTAAGCACGCTCCGGTTCAAAGGCCGGAGCACTGTACAACGCCATCACTATATCACATTCAATATCGGTGACTTGCATCACCGCTATGGGAATAATCCAGCCATTTTCAGGGATGCACCGCTACATGACGCGGCGTTTCAACAGCGTTCGATTGTGCTCAACGTTGACGGTGATCTCGAACAGGAGTTTGATAAAATGCTGAACAGTGTAACGGTCATCCTTGAAAAACCACACCTCAATGGAAAGGTTACCACACAAAATGTCGTGCTAACCAGTCGGCTGATAAAAGAAGAAAATAAAATGCCTGCACTTGTTTACGGCTACCATCAGGACACGACTAAGTGGCTGGAATACCGGTACCGGACCATCTGGCAGTTCAAAGGTGGAGCTACTTATGAGTCCGGCTGGAAAACACAGGATGCAGCCATGATAAACCTATTTATCCCTTATAAGAGAAAGTCAATAGAACTCGAAGGTGATATGGATCAGCTCAAGCAACGCGGCATCCGTGCGTTCTCTGTGCAGATAGAGTACCCGTTCTTCAGCGATACGCGAAAGGAAAGGCTTACTGTAAGGGTGGACGATACGCTGAAAGAGAAGAAGTTTTCGATCACGCAGCCCAATGAATCGGATGAAGTGCTTTACAATATAACCTGGATCACCAACGGCGGCGATAAGATCGAGAACGCCGGGTCCAATAAGATTGGAATCATCTTCGTCGACGAGTTGCCACAGTAATCAGAATATAATGAGATACACGACCCTAATAATGGCTTTAATCATCATTCCGTTGTTTGGCAGAGCTCAGAATCTGGATGGCGAAAGCGTCCAGATTCTGACACTCAGCGGAGGGGTTCGTGTAAAGTTGTACGCGTCGCTTGACAATCAGAGTCGGTATTACTATGTGCCGCTGACGTTGCAGTTGCCGCAGGGCAAAGGCAAGGCTCCTGAAGTATCGCTGATGCTGTACCGCGACAAGAATGCAAATGTAACGGGCGGTATACTTCACGCGCTCTTTACCTGGGGGCTGACGCCACTGCAGTTAAGTGAAATAACGACGCAGCTGCTTCGTAAAGATTCGCTCGCTGTGCTTGGCGGTGCCGCAGAAATTCATCTGCAGACCGGTGAATTGGCTTGTATCGGCAACGATGCATTTACGAAGGAATTGCTCGCAGTCAGCCAGATGCCGGTACGACTCCCGCGAGAGGCGATTCATAAGACAGCAGCGTCTTTTAAACTGACAGCTAACCTGGCGCAGTCACTGCACAATCAATTGCAGTCCGGACCTCCGAAGTCGTCATCCTTTGTTGGAAAATTTTCCTATAAGGTGCATCGGCGGACAAACAACGGCAGCTTCGGAGAGGACGTATCGGCCGAAATGGTACTTCCGGTTTCAACAGTGCTAAAAGCCCTTAAAGATTACAGGTTGATAAAATACGTGAATCTATGAAGACGCTTGGGATCATTATCGGTGTAATCGTACTCTACGTCATATTCGTCACGATGGAGAGTTTTGGGAATGTGTACGTAATCATATATGCAACACGTGATGGAAAAACGGGTCATGCCGGACTGGCTGTTGATAACTATCAGATTATAGTTAAGGATCACGGCACCGATACTGTAGCGACGGGAACGGTTAAGTATTACGACTTGTGGCCGTCCAATGACGACTTTGGTTTGTTCAGTTATTCAAAGCCACAGCCGGCGCTTTATTACTCGCTGCCTAATGCAATTTGGTCCCGGCCATTAAGCATCGACATTCTCTCACGAGTCGGGATTCCTCATCGTGAAGGCTATCCGCCGGATGCCATCTTGAAGATACACACAACAGCCACGGCTGATTTTGGGCTGACAAGTTTCATTCATGAAGTGATCGAATCAAAATCAATATTCAATCCCAGATTTTACAACTGCACTGATTTCGTGACTGACGCCGTCGCGTTTGTTACAGGAAAAAAGTTTCGCGCGAAGGAGTTTATTCCATTCAGCTTCACATCAACGCCGAATAAGCTCTATAAGAAGCTGATTCAGCTTGAGGGTATTGAGACGCTGAAGTCACCTCAACATTCTATCCGGAGGAGTTTTGTAAGGGAGCGCGTGCTGAAGCGCAAGAGAACATCGAATCCTTTTCAGACGGAGCCTGTACAGATCGCAGCCGGTCAAACGATTTAACCATTACTACTATGATTATCCGAAACTCATTTAAAATTACCGCAGTACTTTTTGTTGTGCTGCTATCGATGGCCACACTTTCAGAGGCACAGATCCTGGACTATCAGAATAAGGTCAGCATAATAC
>JAEZDW010000166.1 GCA_023417955.1 Bacteroidota bacterium | reverse complement strand
CATCAGGCCGTCCTGATCACTTATCCATCATATGAAAGCCTCCGCGAAATATTTGTGTGAAACTGAAATTGAATTATGTGTGGAATAGCCGGCGTATTGAATGTGCATGATGCGGTAGAATCCGACTCGCTGATGGAGGAGATACTGCACCACCAGCGATTTCGCGGGCCTGACTGTACGGCGAGAAAATCGTTTCATCTTGGTTCCGGACAATTACTTCTTGGTCACAACCGGTTAAGCATCATCGATCTTTCTGAAGCAGCAAACCAACCTTTCACCGATGAGACGGGTCAGTACAGTGTTGTTTTTAATGGTGAAATCTATAACTACCTCGAACTCCGTAAGAAACTCATTGACGTCGGTGAACGATTCGCAACTGAAAGTGATACGGAGGTTCTGTTGAAGGCGCTGAAGGTGTGGGGAATGTCTGCCATGGAGCAGTTTAACGGAATGTTTGCGTTTGCGTTTTTGAATCGACGCGAGCAGAAGCTTTTTCTTGTGCGCGATCGCTTTGGCGTGAAGCCGTTGTACTATACGGTTACGCCTCAGTCATTTCTGTTCGCGTCGACGTGTACCGTATTAGGCAAGTTCGTCGGGAAAGGGCCAGATCTCCGTTACATTGCTCGTGGGCTCAGCAAATGGTTTTTTGAAAGTGACGATGAAATCTCACCGTTTGTAGGAGTCAATGCGTTGCCGCCGGCGCACTACGCAGAGGTCTCGATTGTAAATAATGAAATTACCTGCCGCATTCAGAAGTATTATAATCTGACTGAAAAAGTCAGGGAAAAGAAGGAGGCTATTTCCGGGAAGACGCACAATCAACTGATCGAACAACTGAGGACCATTTTTCGCGAATCGATACGTTTGCGCCTTCGTTCTGATGTTCCAGTTGGTGTAAGCCTCAGTGGTGGAATAGACTCATCAACAGTGGCAGCTTTTGCGTCAGCAGAAGTCAGCGGATTGACCGGTATTAATTATGGAGATCCCGCGAACCCGTTGACGGAAGGTCCGTTGGTAGCGAAACTGGCACGCGAGTTTAATATGAATCCCGAATTCGTGTGGTCGTCGGAAGAGGAGTTGCGTACTGCTTTTTGGGAAACACTGGATGCTCAGGAGTCGCCCATCTACGGATTGAGTTACATCGCTGAGTATATGATATACAAACGTGCGCACGAACGCGGTATTAAGGTTATGCTCGGTGGTCAGGGTGGCGACGAATCGTTCATGGGCTATCGCAAGTATCTTTTCTACTATCTGCAATCTCTTCTAAAAAAGCGCAAATTCGCAAAAGCGTTGCAGGTGTCAGGATGGATCGCCGGAAATGCATGGCACCAGAAAAGTCACCTTAAAGACTATTCGCTGGCCATCAAAAGGTATCTTCGCGACGATGGCATCCAATCAAACCTGGTGCTTCCGGAAACAAACTTTAGTTTGAACCTTGGAAATTCGGAATTGTGGCAACGGCAGATCACGGATTTGATGATCACGAGCCTGCCGACGCAATTGAAATCGGAAGATCGTAACTCTATGCGAAATAGTGTCGAGACACGCTTGCCCTTTCTTGATTATAACGTCGTTGAACTCGGCATGGCGCTGCCGCCAGAATTGAAAATAAACAAGGGCTACAGTAAATGGGCGGTTCGCGCGATCGCGGCGCCGAGGGTACCAAAGGAGGTCCGGCTCGCACGATTCAAAAGGAGTTTTGATATCAGGCAGGAAGTAGTCAGCGAAAAAATGATGGACGAAATCCGGCAACGCCTCAACGATAATTATGAAAAGATTGCATTTGTGATGCCGGACAGAAAAAAACTGGAATTGTATTCAGAAAAGACGGTTAACAGCAATCAGCTTCGGTTTCAGGAACTAATGGTGTTGGTGTGGCTAACGAAAACATTTTGACGAACCAAAACAAATTTGACGTCGCGTTACGTATATACGCGATGACAGGAAGCCGACAAATAGTTAACATCAACAATGGAGAATTCGAAACAGGATTATAAGGTGTGTTCACTTTCCGTAATGGATACGATTGCCGATCCGGACATAACGTTCGATGACAAAGGAATCTGCAATTACTATTATGAATATCAGGAACGCGCGAAGAATCGCCTGTTTAATGCTGACCCGAGCAAACTCGACGAAATCATATCGAAGATCAAACGTGCCGGCGCCGGCAAGGACTACGATTGTTTAATAGGCATAAGCGGAGGGGTAGACAGCACCTATGTTGCTTATCTTACGAAGGAACTTGGGCTGCGACCACTGGCAGTGCACTTCGACAATGGGTGGAACTCTGAGCTTGCGGTAAAAAATATCGAGAACATTCTGAATAAACTGGGTATCGATCTCTTTACGTACGTTATCGATTGGGAAGAATTCAAATCCCTTCAGCTTGCGTTTCTGCGCGCATCGACGCCGGATGCCGAAATTCCAACAGACCATGCCATTTTTGCTTTACTTTTCAAGATTGCAAGCGAACACAATATTAAATACATACTCAACGGAAACAACTTCGCTACAGAATCTGTCATGCCACGAACGTGGTCGTACGGACACATCGACTGGAAGTATGTAAAAGAAATTAATAACCGTTTTGGAGATTCCGGCCTCAGTACCTACCCGAAATTGACTCCGCTGAATTTTTCCTATTACACATTGGTCAAACGAATCCGGATTGTGTCGATCCTGAATTACATCAACTATCAAAAGCACGATGCGATGGAGTTGTTACAGACGAGGCTTGGATGGAAATACTACGGCGGCAAGCATTACGAGTCGATATACACGCGATTTTTTCAGGGATACATGCTCCCTGTTAAATTTAAAATCGACAAGAGAAAAGCACACCTCTCAACGCTGATCTTTTCTGGTCAGATGTCCAGGGAACAAGCGCTGGCAGAACTTGAGAAACCAATTTACCCGGAGGAATTGTTCAGGGAAGATTATGAATTTGTTTTGAAAAAACTCTCACTTTCTGAATCAGAATTCTCGAAGATAATGGCACTCCCTGCAAAGACGTTTAGAGATTATCCAAACAGTTCGAACTATATGAAATTGCTGCGCGACGGATTGAACTACCTCCGACGCCGCAAAATAATGTACAGCTAGAACACGAAACCAACGATCGACCCACGCAGTGTCTTCCGTCAACATACATATTTATCCGTCATTTTTTACAAATGAATCGAGAATCCTCCGGGAGGCGGCGGCAATTGTAGAGTTTGGCATATCCGACAAGGTTATTCTGGTCGGACTATGGCGTGAAGGGCTGCCTACAGAGGAACAAATAGCCGATTCGATCTTCCTGATACGGGTGAAAGGTCTATTTAAGAAGAAGTCAAATTCAAGTTGGGCAAATCTGCTCGTGTTTGCCAGCGTGTTTTTAAAATTGATTCGGCTTTCCTTCCGCGAAAAGCCTTTTGCTATCAATGTGCATTCGCTGACATTCCTGCCCTTCGCCGTA